>JAJZQK010000681.1 GCA_021847625.1 Chloroflexota bacterium | reverse complement strand
GCCGGGCCTGCCGGGACCGCAGGCGGCCGCGACCGGCCTCCCGAGTCCAGAACCGCAGGCGGCGGTGCCCGCATGAACCTGGAGCATCTGACGAAGTTTGCCGCGCAGATGAAAGGGAACCACACACCCGCCGAAAAGCTGGCCCGGGCCGCCCACATGGTCCGGGCCATGAAACGTCCCGCGACGAAGGAGGCGCCCGCCATGCCCTATGCGTCGAAGGCTCAGGTGGGTTTCATGCACGCGAATCACCCGCAGATCGCAGCGCGGTGGGATAAGCAGTACGGCGTCGCCAAGAACCTCCCCGAACACGCGGGGAAGGGCAAGGGCAAGGCGGAAGCCGCCAAGCGGGCTTTGGCCGCCGCGACCGCCCGCAAAGGCCCTCCCTCAAAGGATGCCAAGATTCCTGCCGACGCCCAGCGGCTGATTGACGCGGAGCAGGCCCTCGAAACGAAGGGCGGCCCGAAGACCGACGCCGAGCGCAAGCTGGAGGAAGAGATCAGCCGGCGCCTCGGCCGCCCCTACACGGGGAAGAGATAACCGTCAAACAAGGTTGATCGGCGCGCGTTAAAGGCGCGCCTGCAACGGAGCACCCGGCTTAGCGCCAGGCGCTTCTTTTGTTCCCCAAATATCCCCGTGACCAGGCCGAGGGAGCGAAACGGGCCAGGGCGCGCGAGGACAGCCAATGCCAGGCCGACCGCGCACAGCCGCCGACGCCCCCGGAGGACAGTCATCAGGAAGGAGACCCGAGAAACCATGTGGCTTCAGCGTACTCCCATGCCCCTGCAGCGGTTTGCGGCCCCCGATACCGGCCTTGAGGCCGGCGGAGCGTCAGCCCCGACCCCGGCCCCAGCAGCGGCCCCTGCTCCCGCCCCGGAACCCCCGCCGACGCTTGACTTCGGTGGCCGCCAGATACCTGTGGCAGACCCCGCTATCCGGGACCTGCACGGCGACTGGCAAAGCCAGCAACGGGAACTGACCCGCCTCCGCGAGGAGAATCAGCGCACGCAGGCTGTTCTCCAGGCTCTGGCCGGCGGGCAGGCGCCCGGGCAGCCTCCGGGTCAGGCGGCCGGGCTGACCGAGCAAGACGTGGAGGCCTTCATGTCCGAGTTCTACGAGCGGGGCCCTGCGGCCATTCAGAATCTCGTAGAGCGGTACGTCAACGAACGGGTCATGCCCAGGGTCGAGCCGTTCGTCCAGCAGCAGGAGTTTGCTGGCGAGCTCACGGCCCTGCGCGCCCAGTTCCCTGACGTCGACGCGATGATGCCGCTGATGGGTCAGGTCTTCGACCAGTACCCGAACATCGCGGAGCAGCCGAGGGCCATGGAAACCGCCTACCGCATCGCCCGGGGCATGGCGCCGGCGCCACAGTCCGCCAAGTCACCCGACGAGCTCCTGAACGATCCCGAGTTTCAGACCAAGATCCTGAACCATCCAGAGATCCGCAACAGACTCCTCGGCCAGTATCTCAGTGGCAAGCAGAGCCAGGCCGCCGGCCTGCCCCCGTCTACCGCTGGGCTCCCAGGTGGAACGCCGCCAGCGGCGCCCGCCAATGCCCCGCGGACCCCGGGCGAGGCGGTCAAGGCCTGGATGACGACCATGGGGATGCGCGGCTGAGGCCTTGACCTAAAGGAGGTCAATTCGCTATGGCCGTTTTCGGCGTTGATGCAGCAGTAGAACTGCTGAAGGATTACCTGCTCCCGGCTTACCGCTACCAGGCCAACGACCAGTCGGACATCCTGCTCGCGCAGTTTGAGCGCGACAGCCAGAGCGTGGAAGGGCGCCAGATCGTGATGGCGCTCCGCTTCGGCCGCTCCGGCGGCACCGGCAACCGCGCGGACACCGTCGATGACACGGGGCTCCCCACGGCGAACGCGCGCAAGGGCAAGCAGGCCAAGTGGGAGACCAAGAACCTGGTCGGCGTCATGCACCTCACCGACAAGCTGATGAAGGCCGCCAAGACCTCCGCCGGCGCCTTCGCCAACCTGCTCCAGGCGGAGACCGAGGCCCTCTCGACCGACACCAAGGACATGATGTCCCGCCAGGTGTACGGGGACGGCACCGGCAAGCTGGCGACGATCACCGCCGCCGCCTGGGCCGCGAACGTCCTCACCCTCACCGTGGACGACGTCCGGTACTTCGCCGAGGGTATGTTCCTCGACGTGATCGACCTCTCCGCGGCTCCCGACGCGCCTCTGGCGAACGGCACCGGCCTCGAGGTCACCCTCGTGGACGACGTGGCCAACCAGGTGCAGCTGACGGCCGCCGTCGACATCTCCGCTGCCATTCAGGTGGCCAACGACTACCTGGTGCAGTCCGGCAACCTGAACCTGGAGCTGACGGGACTCGCGTCCGTCTTCACCCTCGACTCCTCGCTCTACGGCATCGACCGCAGCCTGAACAAGTGGCTCAACCCCAACCAGATCGCGGTCAACGCGGCCATCTCCGAGGTCCTGATTCAGAAGGGCATCGACAAGGCCTGGCGGCGCGCGGGCAACCGCATCAACCTCCTGTCCACGGACGACGGCACGGCCCGCGCCTACCAGAACCTCCTGTCGGCGCAGAAGCAGATCGTCAACAGCCTGGAGCTGAAGGGCGGCTGGAAGGCCCTGGCCTACGTCAGCCGCGACGGCGAGGTTCCCCTGACCGTCGGCAAGTATGCGCCTGCCGGCAAGATTCGGCTTCTGTCCAGTGAGAACTGGAAGCTGTACCAGATGGAGGACTGGGATTGGCTCGACCAGTCGGGCTCCATCTTCCGGCCCGTGGGTCTCGGGTACAAGGCTG
>JAJZQK010000680.1 GCA_021847625.1 Chloroflexota bacterium | reverse complement strand
GAGGGCTGGGAGCTTTACGATATGCACGCTCTTCAGCTACGGGCGATCCAGACTGTCGTCGAGCACATGGAGCTGCTTACGGGAGGGATAACTCGCGTGGCTCTAAGCGCCAACCTCGTCGACTTCGCGCGTTGGATGGCGTCAGACCACGAAGTCGCGACGCACCAAGAGGTGGCCGATGAGGTGATCGCCTGGTTGCTGAACGACAAGGAGCATGAGGTCTTCACGCCCTCCTACGTCGACGTTGGCCCTGACGGCCTACCGTTACGCCGCCAAGCGGCCATCTAGCTCCTCCGCGAGCGGCAGGAGGCGGACGGGAGTCTGGTTCTCAGGGCGAGCGCGGAGGAGTTGCGGAACCGAGCGCGGAGGTTGCGCTCCTTTGCCCAGAGCAGTGACTTCGACCCCCTGCCGCCGATCATTCGCAAGGCGTATCTGAACTAGGATGACGAGGGGCTGGCGGCGACCGCGGCAGAGCAGGCGGTGGAGATCGCGAAGAGAAAGGCCTCGCTGAGTGATGAATTGAGGAATCTCAGTAGCCATCGCTCGGGGGTTGGTCTTGAACTGACGGATCTAGTTAAGGAGGCTCTCGGCACTCTCGAGCAAGCCCAGGCAGTTAAGCTGCCTAAGGGTCTAGGGGACTGGTCGGGGCAACCTTACCTGCGGATCAACTACGACAACCCGGGGCTCTAACCACGTCAAGGGACGGATCCAGGCGTTTGTGGACGATCTGATACGGGCGGAGAAGGGGCGGATAGAAGGCATGGCGATGCTCATAGAGGCCGTGCGGGCGGCCGTTGGCCGGCAGCCCTTCAAGGTCACGGTGCTCAAGCCCAACGAGGGCCTACCCCGTACACGGGCGACAGTGGGGGAGATCAAGAACTGGTCCGGTGGTCAAAAGCTGACCACGGCCCTGCTTCTGTACTGCGTGCTGACTCGCCTGCGCATCAAGAACGTGAGCAGCAGAGGTCGAACCGACTCATATGGAAGTGTGCTATTGCTGGATAACCCCATCGGCACCGCCAACCTTGTCGATCTGGTCGATCTCCAGGTGAAAGTTGCCCGGGAGCTGGATATTCAGCTGATTATCACCACCGGGGTCAACGACTACAACGCTATTAGAGCCTACCCCAACGTGATCCGCTTGCGAAACCGCAAGGACCGGCGCAGCAGGCTAGGCTTTGTCGTAACGGAGACCGAAGGGAGCGGTGTCGATGGGACCGAAAGCGACCCGACCTTGGTAGGCACAGTCACGGCCGCCCGGGTTCGACGCTTGGCAGATCTGCCGGTGGATACTGGCGCCTAACGGATTTCTCCTCGGGAGAAGATCACGGGCGGGGCGCATTCTGGCAACAGAAGGATGAGTGGTATGCCGGACAAAGTGGAGCGATTCGTCGCCGAGTTGAGACGCACCGGCCGGCGCCGGATCGACCTGGATGGACTTTGGGCCGCGTTCCGTGCCATCACCCCCGAGGCGGCCTCGGCGCCAGATCGGCGGCAGCGGTTGCGGGAGCAGCTGGATACTGCCGAAAACGCGGGGATGCTCCGCGCCACCCAGAGCCGACCAGACAACTCGGCAAACCCGGTCCTCCCGCGGTCGGTACTGCTCGCCACAGCCAGCGTGTTAGCGCCTGCTTCGATGGAGCCGCGGACTGTCTGGCCGGAAGAGCTCGCATGGGCAGCGGAACTCCGGCTGCAGGTCGAAGAGCAGACGTTCCTTGAACAGGTACGGGCGTTCTTGCGAGATCTCTCACCAAGTGAGCCGATCGTGCCCATGCGGGAACGCTCGCTCCAAATCACCGGCGACGAGAAACGCATGGAGGAGTATCGCCGTGGCCGCCTCTTTTGGCCCGGCCGTCTGACCCCGGAACTGCTGCGCTGCAGACAAGTCCACCCGCCTTTCGTGTGGAAGAAGATCGACTCGACGCCCGTCCTTCTGGTCGTCGAGAACCACCACACCTACGATACCTTCGCGCGTCTACTCGAGCCCAGTGACGGCATCGGGTTCCTTGCCTATGGTGCCGGCAACCAGTTCACGGCCTCGGTGACCTTCGTAGGAGAGCTGGAGCCCAGAGTCGAGCGCGTACTCTACTTTGGCGACATCGATCTAAGAGGACTGTGGATTCCGATGCAGGCAGCAGCTAAGGCTGAGGGAGAGGGCCTCCCTACGGTCACGCCAGCCGGGGGGCTATACCGTGCGTTGCTGGCCGTGGGCTGCAAGGGCAAGACTGCCTCTTCCGTCTCCGACGTCAAGATAAGGCCGCACGATGTCGTGACCTGGCTGCCCGCGGACCTCCGCGAGCCAGTCTTGAACCTATTGGAGAGAGGCGAGCGCATGGCTCAGGAGGGGCTGGGATACACTAGGCTTTGCGACGCGCAATTCCGACGGCGGATCTTGCAGGAAAAAGTGGAGGACGAGCAAATGGAACGTCGAGCACCATTCACCGGGACGTGGGACGTCGTATCGAGCCCCGACTTCGACGACGATTACCTATCGATGGAGGTAGCACCGTACGTCCGGCTCCGCCAGGAGGGCGATAAGGTAGTCGGCAAGTACCAGGTCAGTTTGCAGACCGGAAACCTCGATGGCCGGCTCGAAGGTGCCGAGCGAGTGCTGTTCAGCTTTGAGGGAATGGACGAGTTGGACCCGGTGAACGGCGCCGGAACGCTGACGCTGAAGGACGATCATCTGACCTTCGTGTTGAGGTACCACCTGGGCGATGCCTTCACCTTCGAGTGCACGCGGCAATAGCGGTTAGCTTTTCGCTTGCCTGGCTGCGTCTCCATCTACC
>JAJZQK010000679.1 GCA_021847625.1 Chloroflexota bacterium | reverse complement strand
GCTGCAACCCCTCTATCAGGCCCGGGAGTACCCCACGCTGGCCGCGCTCCCCCTCCCCCGCCGGGACCTCTTCCAGCGGGAACGCTACGCGATCGCCGACACCCTCTACACCACGCGCGGCTGCCCGAACGGTTGCTCGTTCTGTAGCGTCACCACCTTCTTCGGCGGGCGTTATCGCTCGCGCCCGGTCGAGGACGTGGTGGCCGAGGTGGAGGCCATGGGCAGGCCCGGCTTAGTCGGCTTCCTCGACGACAACATCGCCGCCAATCCGCGGCGCGCCAAGAGCCTTTTCCGAGCCCTGGCCCCCTACAACATGAGCTGGCTCGGCCAGGCAGACCTGACCATCGCCCGCGACGAGGAGCTGCTGGCGACGCTGGCCGCCAGCGGCTGCAAGATGCTGCTGATTGGCATCGAAACCCTCTCGGCCACCAACCTGGACACGGTAGGCAAGCGGCCCAACAGCCCCGACAAGTATGAGGAGGCCATCCGCCGCATCCACGCCCACGGCATTGGCGTCTTCGGCGCCTTCTTGCTGGGCCTGGACGACGATGGAGAGGACGTCTTCGAGCGGACCTTGCAGTTCGCGCGCCGGGTGCATCTGGAGGGTGCCCAGTTCAACATCCCCACGCCCTACCCTGGCACGCCCCTGTACGAAGAAATGGAGCGCGAGGGGCGCATCACGAACCGAAACTGGGCCGATTACAGCTGCGATCAGGTGGTATTCGAGCCTCGCAGGCTCTCGGCGCGCCGGTTGCAGGAAGGACACGACTGGGTCTGGCGGGAGTTCTACAGCCTGGACTCCACCTGGGAACGGATCGGCCTCTCGCACCCCGACCTTCTGCTGATGTGGCTTATCAACCTAAACTATCGCGACGACTGGATCGCCCACCTGGTGCTCAGACCGCTGATGGCGGTGGCCGAACGTGTCTATCGCGTTTCCAACGGTTCGCCTACTCCGGCCGCCGACGCCGCCCTCCGCCCTCGCGGGGAGGCCCAGTAAGGGGAGCCAGCGCCGCGGGACGGTCCCTCAGCCCTGCATCATGGCCTTGAGTTCCTGCCACTCCTCGTCCGTGGCCACGTGCATCACCGCCGCCGGGGCGCAGTAGTTGGCACAGGTGCCGCAGTCGCGACAGGCCTCGCGGTCGTATTCCACCCGCCTGGTCTCGGTATCGAAATGAAGGGCGCCCGCGTCGCAGATGGCGACCGCAGGGCAACCCTCGACGTTGTCGCAGATGTTATAGTCGACTACCACCGGCATGAACGAACCCTCCTGCATGCAAAGCCATTACCGCCGCCGGGAAGGGGAGGCTCTCCTCATTATAGCATACCTGCCGGGGGTATGCTGTGCCCGATTTGCCCCGGGTCCCACCCCGATCTTGGGTATCTAGTGGTGACGGGCCTGGCACTATCGTGGCACTGGGCGCCTTGTCGCCGGCCCTGCTGCTCGGCTCGGCCGTCGCCGCCTGTGCCGTGCTGGGAGCCTTCGCCCTGCGTCCACCCCGCCCCCTCCCCGCCGAAACGCCCGCCCGATGATGGTCGACGATGAAGGCAGGTGCGGGCCGCCCGCCCGCCGCTGAAGCAGCGGGCTGAGTCAACGAAGCCCCCTGGAAGGGGGCTCCCGACGAGACGAGCCAGCTTCGGGCAAGACTGTTGGTTGGCAAGCGTCCTGTCTCAGCCCGCTGCAGCGGGCTTTGTTATCTTAGCGCGGCCGCTTTAGCGCCATGCGGCCGCCACTGGCGAGGTTCCCCTGCGCCCTGGCAGGGCAACGAAACGACTCCCTCATTTGGTTGACAACGTCTCCACCTTTGCCTAGAATGGCCAAGGTACAGCCCTCAGCCTTCCTCGACGCTCGCCGATGGGGACGGGAGAAGCCGGCTCTGGCTCGCCTTGACCGGGCTGCTGGTGCTGGCCGCGCTGGCCGTGGCGGCCATCGGCGGCTACGTGGCCTTCACGCTGACCGGGGTCGAGCGCCAGGCGCCCGCGCCCCTGCCCTCCACCCTCGGCCTTGCTTACGAGGACGTCGTCTTCCCGAGCCAGATCGACGCCGTCGAGCGGTCTGCCGGCCTTCTTCACGCCGGTCACGGTCGCCATGGCCAAGGTGCTGCTGGGGATGGACGTCGACGCGATCAGGCCGGAGAACAACCTCGCCAACCTCGACCCCCGGCCGCTCTTGATTATCCATGGCACGGCGGACGGGACCGTGCCGGTGGCGCAGGCCTACCGCCTGGCCGCCGCCTACCCCAAGGCCTCGCTCTGGATCCTCGACGGCGTGGACCACGTCCAGGCCTACAAGACCCAGCCGGAGGAGTACCCGCGGCGGGTGGAGGAGACCTTCGCCGCCGCCCAGCCCTAGCCGCCAGCCCAAGGGCAATGATCGAGGCAAGGCGGGGAAGCGCGGTTGCCCGCGGTACGGGGGCGGGTCTGCCAGATGGTGCGGCCCCTGGCTGTGGCAGCCAGGGGCCGCTGGCTACGCTCCGTGGCACGGCAAATCCAGCTCCGGCTTCCTGCCGCTCCTGGAACCGGTCCCGCCCTACTTGGCGATCATCACCTCGGTGGCCTTGATCACGGCGCTGACCTCGGACCCTTCCTTGAGCCCCAGGCGCTCGACGGAGGAGCGCGTGATGGCGGCGACGATGTCGTTATCGCCCACGCGCACCGTAACCTCGGCCATGACCTGGCCCATCTTGATGCTAGTGATGCGTCCCCTCAGCTGATTGCGAGCGCTGATATCCATTCTCTATCGGTCTCCTTGCAGTTATCGGCCTCCCTTGAGGCTACCTCTTAGATCGG
>JAJZQK010000678.1 GCA_021847625.1 Chloroflexota bacterium | reverse complement strand
CCCTGGGCTGCGCCCAGGGACCGAGGTCTGGCCGCCACCCGGCCGGCAGACGAGGTCCCTGGGGCCGCAGGCCCGAGGGAGACGCCGGCCGCTACGTCTGAAGCACCGACAAATAGGACGCTGGTAACCGCAATTGGTATAAGTTAGCCACCGCAAAACCAAGACAAAGCCGTCCACATGCCGGCTTGCCGTGGTATAATTCCCCTAGCGGCGAGCCGGGCTCTCGCCTGCGATAAGGGTTCGTACAACTACAAGCCTCAAATCGGGTTCACCATGGCTTTCACCCACCTGCACGTCCATACCGAGTTCTCGCTACTAGACGGAATGGCCAAGATCGACGCCCTGCTGGCGCGTGCCAAAGAGTATGGCATGGGCGCTCTGGCCATTACCGACCATGGCGTGATGTATGGGGCGGTGGACTTCTACCTGGCCGCCAGGGCGGCGGGCGTCAAGCCCATCGTCGGCTGCGAGGTGTACGTGGCGCCCAACGGCCGCCTCGACAAGCGCGGCAAGGCCGACGCGAGCCCCTACCACCTCACCTTGCTGGCCAAGGACCTCACGGGCTATCGCAACCTCACGAAGCTCACGACCAAGGCCCACCTGGAGGGCTTCTACTACAAGCCGAGGGTGGACCGCGAGCTCTTGGCCGAACACGGCGAGGGCCTCATCGCCCTCTCCGGCTGCGCCACCGGCGAGGTCGCCCAGCGCCTGCTGGAGAAGGACAGAGACGGTGCTCGCCAGGCGTTGCGCAACCTGCTCGACGCCTTCGGGCGCGAGAACGTCTACGTCGAGGTGCAGGAGCACCACATCCCCGAGTTCGCCGGCCTCAACGAGGCACTCGTGGGGCTGGCCCGGGAGATGAAGCTGCCGATAGTGGCTGCCTGCGATACCCACTACGTCAACGCCGACGACGCCGAGAGCCACGAGATTCTCCTTTGCATCCAGACCAACACGACCATGGACAGCGCCAAGCGCATGCGGATGTCGGGCGACGGCTATCACCTGCTGAGCCCGCGGGAGATGGAGGCCCTCTTCCCGGACCTGCCGGAAGCGCTTGCCAATACCGAGGCGGTGGCCGAGCGCTGCAACCTGGAGATGGAGACCGGCAATCTTCACCTGCCGCCCTTCAAGGTGCCGGACGGCTACACGCCCGAGACTTACTTGGAAGCGCTTTGCCGCGACGGGTTGAAGCGCCGCTATGAGCGCGTCACGCCGGAGGTCCAGCAGCGGCTCAGCCACGAGCTCGGCGTCATCGAGCAGACCGGCTTCGCGCAGTACATCCTCATCGTCTGGGACTTCATTGATTTCGCCCGCCGGGAGGGCATCCTCTTCGGCCCCCGCGGCTCGGCGGCCGGCAGTATCGTCTGCTACTCTCTGGGCATCAGCGACGTCGAACCCCTCTCCAACAACCTTGTCTTCGAGCGCTTCCTGAACATCGAGCGCAAGGAGATGCCGGACATCGACGTCGACTTCGCCGACGACCGCCGCGACGAAATGGTGAAGTACGTGGTCGAAAAGTACGGCCGCGAGCACGTGGCGCAGATCGTCACCTTCGGGACGCTGGGCGCCCGGGCGGCTATCCGCGACGTGGGGCGGGCGCTGGGCATGCCCCTCAGCGTCGTGGACAGCATCGCCAAGATGATCCCGACGATGCCGGTGGGCATGACCATCGACCGCGCCCTGGAAGACAACCCGGAGTTCAAGAAGGCCTACGAGGGCGACGACGTCGTCCGCAATCTCGTCGATAAGGCCAAACGCCTGGAGGGGGTGGCCAGGCACTCGTCGGTCCACGCGGCCGGTGTGGTGATCGCCCCCAAACCGTTGGTGGAGTACGTCCCCCTGCAGCGGGCGGCCAAGAGCGACGAGTATGTCACCCAGTACACGATGACGACCGTCGCCAAGATCGGCCTGCTGAAGATGGACTTCCTCGGCCTCGCCAACCTGACGACCATCGGGCGCACGGTCGAGCTGATCCGCCAGACGCGGGGCATCAACCTGGATATGTCGGCCATCCCCCGCGACGACGCCAAGACGTTCGAGATCCTGGGGCAGGGCGACACGATGGGCGTGTTCCAGCTCGAAGGCACGGGCATGCGCCGCTACATCAAGGAGCTGAAGCCCACGACCGTCGGCGACCTGGCGGCCATGGTGGCCCTCTACCGCCCGGGGCCGATCGCGCACATCCCCAAGTTCATCGCCAGCAAGGCCGGCCGGGAGCCGATCGAGTATCCGCACCCCCTGCTGGAGCCCATCCTGCGCGATACCTACGGCGTGATCGTCTTCCAGGAGCAGGTGCTGCAGATCGTGCGGGCCATCGCCGGCTTCTCCCTCGGCCAGGCGGACATCTTCCGCAAGGTTATGAGCAAGAAGAAGCGCGAGGAGCTGCTCAAGCAGCGCGAGAACTTCATGGCGGGGGCGCAGAAGAACGGCATCAGCGAAGAGACGGCCAACGCCATCTTCGAGCTGATCGAGCCCTTCGCTGGTTACGCCTTCAACCGTGCGCACGCCAGCTGCTACGCCTGGGTGGCCTACGAGACGGCCTATCTCAAGGCCAACTTCCCCGTCGAGTACATGGTGGCCGTGCTGAGCACCGAAGCCGGCAACAGCGACCGGGTGGCCATCGCCATCGCCGAGTGCCGGCGCCTGGGGATTCAGGTCCTGCCGCCGGACATCAACTGCAGCGAGGCGGGCTTCTCCGTCGAGAGCACGCCCCAGGGGCAGGCCATCCGCTTCGGCCTGGCGGCGATCAAGAACGTCAGCGACGGCGCCATCGAGAGCATCGTCGCCATCC
>JAJZQK010000677.1 GCA_021847625.1 Chloroflexota bacterium | reverse complement strand
GTTGATGGGGATGGGCAGGCCGAAGGCGCGGGCGGTGTAGCGGGCCAGGCGCCAGGCCACGGTGAGGTCCAGCTCGTCCCCGATCGCTACCTGATCGCGCAGGCCGTTGGCGTAGCGGAGGGCCAGGATGCAGCTGAGGAGGTCGGCGTTGCCCGCCCGTTCGCCGACCCCGTTGACGGTGACGTTGACATAGGCGTCGACGCCCCCGTCGAGGGCCCCCTTCGCGCCAGCCACGGCGTTGGCGACCGCCAGGCCCAGGTCGTTGTGGGTGTGCACCTCGATGGGTAGCTGGACGGCCTCCGCCAGGGTCTTCAGCCTCATATAGATGGTGTCGGGGCTGTCGCAACCCAGCGTGTCGCAGTAGCGGATGCGGTGGGCACCGGCCGCCCGCGCGGCGAGGGCGAACTCCGTTAGGTAGCCGAGGTCCGTCCGCGAGGCGTCCTCGGCGTTGACGCCGATGGTGAGGATGCCGCCCTCCGTGGCCGTCTTCACGGCCGCCGCCATCTCCCCGAGGATGCTCTCCCGGTCCAGCTTGCCCTTGAACTTGTTGACGATCATCTGGTCGGAAGTGGAGATGGAGAGGTTCAGGTGGCGCACGCCGGAGGGGAGCGAACGCTCGACGTCCTGGGGGACGGCCCTGATCCAACCGGAGAGGCGCATGTCGCCGAAGACGCCCAGCTCCGCCAGCTCGAGGTTGGCACGGATGTAGGTCTCCTCCGTACGCAGATAGGGGAAGCCGAACTCCGATTGGTAGATGCCCAGGCACGACAGGTAGTAGTTGAGCATCGTCTTCTGGAGTTTGGCAAGGTTGATCCGGGCGGTCTGTACGCCGTCCCGATTGGTTACATCGACGAAATGTATCTGTGGCATCGCGTACTCCCTTCCATACCTGCTCGTTAATTGCTACCGGATGACGGCCCGCGCCGGCCGACATGCAAGATACCTGCCGCGGCGCAAGTACTGTGAGCCGCAACCGGTCCGCCTTCGCGAACCGGTGGACCTGGCTATCCCTGGGCCTCGCGCTGGCCGGGGACGGGGGATGGCGGCGAACAAACGATCCAACCAAAGAATAGCACGCCTGGAGGGCTGCTGCGCTGGGCAGCGCCCTCTCCGGCGCGTTCCTTGCTCTGAACGGCGTTGTTGCTGGCTCGGCGTCGAGGGAACGGGGGCCTAGCTCGGCGGCGTAGGGGCGTCGTTGCCAAAAATGACGCAGACATCGGCGGTGGACCCCGCGGGACGCTGGGCTTGCCGTATCTGCGTTGGGCTCACGTGGAGTAGGGTCGCCAACTGGTTGACGGTATACTCTTTTTGCGCGTAGTCGATGATCTCGGTCTTGGCGTAATCGGAAGCGTCGGCTTGGCGTACCTCGCCAATGGTGAAGCCGCGACCCTGCAGCGCGGTCCCCCAGGCGCCCGCCAGGCCATCGCGCATCGTCCCGTTCTGGAGTTCGACGGTGGCGGCCTCTTCCTTGAGGGCCGGATCGAAGAAGACCTCGGAGACGAGCTTCTGGACCTCTTCTTGGCGGGGAAGGAGGGCGCCGACGACCGGTTCGTCTGGGATTACCATCTCGGGGGTGATCCCGGACGTGTTGACGTTGTCGGGCTTGATGTTACGGCCGATGTTGGCCAGATTGAGCATCTGCTCGAGCGGCATGTCCGTGTCGAAGGAGTTGCGCATAAGGCCGATCAGCTGCGGCAGCTTGGTTATCACGCCGATCTGCATGGCCTTATCGCGCACGGCCATCAGCACCTGCCGCTGGCGAGACTGGCGGCCGAAGTCGCTGTCGGCGTTGCGGGTGCGCGCGTACTGGAGCGCCGTCACGCCGTCCATGTGCTGCAGGCCGGGCTCGAAGCGGAGGACCATTGTCCCCGTGTCGTTCTCCAGAGGGTATGCCGGATCGACGATCTCCTTCGGCACGTCGACGTCTATGCCGTCGAGGAGGTCGATGGCCTTCTCGAAGCCCTTGAAGTCGATGCGCGCGTAGTAGTGGATGGGAATGCCCAGGTTATACTCCACCACCCGCTTGGCCAGCTCCGGGCCGCCGTCCGGATTGTTGCCATCCGGGTAGCCCCAGTCCTGGCCCCAGAAGTGGCCCGTGTTTATCTTGTTGTAGATTACCTGGCCGTCGTTGGTGGGTATGGCCGCCCACAGGTCGCGCGGGATCGACAGCAGGGCCGCCGTCTGCGTACGCGGCTCGATGGTCGCCACGATCATCGTGTCCGTGCGCGAGGGGATGCCGGCGTCGGCCGGGCGCTGGTCGAGCCCCAGCAGCAGGATGTTTATGCGCTCGCCCGCCTTCGGCCCCGAGGTAGGATACAGGCCGCCGCCGGGGGTAGCGGTGGGGTTGCCCACGCCCGCCACCAGCGGCGGCGGCGGTGGGTTGGGCAGGTCGGCTCCGGTCTGCAACTCGAGCAGCTCCACGGCGATTGACAAGAAGACGTACCCAAAGTACAATCCGCCGACGATGAAGATGGCGAACCCGGCGATGAGCGCCCGCAGGCGCCAATCGGCGCGCTTGGTGCGGCCGGTGCGGGAATGGAATATAATCTGCTGTCGTTTCATTTGTCTGCCTGCAGCGATTGGCTATTAGCCCAAAAATGAAATGGCCCCGTCGCCTCGGAGCGACGGCGCGCCAGTCGATTATACCATGCCCTTTGTCGCTGAGTACACCGCCTGTTAGGTAGTGAGAATTGCCGAGCAACCAAGGCCTACTCACCGTCTACGAACGACTCCTCACTCAATTCGGCCCCCAGCACTGGTGGCCGGCGGAGACCCCCTTCGAGGTGGTGATCGG
>JAJZQK010000676.1 GCA_021847625.1 Chloroflexota bacterium | reverse complement strand
CGGGGGCCCTTGGCCTGCGCCATGTCCAGCAGGTGGCTGAAGAGGCCGGCCACCACCTGAGCGTCGGGCAGGGCGCGGTGCCTTCTCGTCACCCGTATGCCGGCCGCGCCGGCTAGGTTCTCCAGCGTTGGCTTGGTCCCTTCCGGCAGCAGCCAGGGCGCCAGGTCCAGCGTGTCCACGACGGCGTTGGCCAGCGGGGGCCGGCCAAGCAGGTGTAGCTCGTGTTGCAGGTGGGCGATGTTCAGCCGGAGTCCGTAGCCTACCAGCACCGCCTGATCCAGGAACGCCAGCAGCTCGGCGACGACGGCGCCGAAAAGCGGCGCCTCCGCCAGGTCCGCCTCCGTGATGCCGGTCACTTCGCGCAGGTAGGCGGGGACCCGCCGGGCGGGGTTGACCAGGCTCACGAACGCGTCCACCACCGTCCCGTTGTAGATCCGCAGCGCCGCCACCTCGACGACACGCTGCCGCCATGGCTTGAGGCCGGTAGTCTCCAGATCGAGGACGACGAAGTCGACGTCGCCCAGAGGCAGGTCGGCAAGGCCCAGCCCGCGAAGCGCCCAGCGGCCCTCCGGCGAACGCTCGAAGCGGTCGTCGCCGCCGAGGACCCTACCCAGCAGCTTGGTCCAGAGCGGCCCCCTGGCGGTCGGACCGAACAGTTCGCGACAGAGGTCGGCCTCGTCGACCCATCCGCCCGCTTCGTCCAAATAGGCATACGCCCTGGCGGCCAGGGAATTGTAGGAGCCCTCTCCGGGGCCGGGACCCGCGCTGCCTTCCATCGGCTAGTTCGCGGCGGGGGTGCTCAGGGGGCTGGCTTCCGGCGTCCCCCCGTGCCCGAGCAGTTGTGACAGAACAAAGCGGTCTTCGGCATCGAAGGTACCCAGGGCTAACAAGGCCACGGCGTATACGGCCGCCGCAACCGGGATGACGACGAGAGGATTGATCCCCCCCATGGCCCAGACTACCACGCCCATGATCGCCGACGCCACCATCGGCCGCGCCGTCAAGCGAACCACCGATACATTGGGAAGGTGGCGCCTGATGCGAGCAAAGAACGGCACCAGCAGAACGACCTCCGAGAGGATGGTGACCACGGCGGCGCCTCCGTAGCCAAACAGGGGAATCGCGATGAGGTTGCCGACAATGTTGAACGGCACGGCGATGAGGAAGCTAACGGTGATGAACCGCTGCTCGTCGAGGGCGATGAGCACGTATTGGGTCACGCTGTTGACGTAGCTGAACGGCAGGAACCAGATCAGGATCTGCAGGGCGATGGCCGAGTGCGGCAAGTACGCCGGCCCGGCGAAGAAGTTGATGATGTCCGTGGCCAGGAGGGTCGTGCCCACGGCAATCGGAAAGCTGATGATCAGCAGGTACTTGAGGGCCAGACAGTATGACCGATGCAGGGTATCCCGCGCCGAGGCGGCGTAGCGCGACAGCAAGGGGAAAATCGCCAGCGTGAAGGTAGACGGGATGATGTTCAAACCATCGAGGAACTTGTAGGCGGTGCTATACCAACCGAGCACGATATCACCACGCATTGGCTGCAGCATGAGGTAATCGACTCGGAAGAAGGCGACGGCCAGCAGGTTGTTGATCATCAGCGGGAAGGAGGTCCGCAACATGCCCAGGGCGGACCGCGGGGCGAACTCCCACCGCGGCCGGAGCAAGACTCGCGTGGTGAGGTAGAGCAGCACCAGCACCGTCACCACGTTGGTGACGACGGCGGCACTCGCCAAGCCCACGAAGCCCCAACCCAGGATGAGGGCTACTAGACCCAGGGAGACCTGCACCAGCTTAGTGACGACGGTGACCCCCGCCGGGTACTCCATCCGCTCGTGCGCCTGGAAGAGCGACGTCATCGCCGTCGAAAGATGGCCGGGGACGAGGGCCAGCACGAGCAGTCCAATCGCCAGCACCGTGTCGTCGGCCAGCGGCTGCAACTGGCGCCAGACGATCAGCGCCCCACCGAGGAGCGGCAGCGACACCGCCCATAGTAGCAGCCGCAACAGCGCGGTGTGGCTGAGATAGGTATTGCCCGAATCCCTATCCTTGGCCACTTCCCGAGCCAGGAGGGTGTTCATACCGAAGTTGGTCAGGATGTCGAGGGTGGTTGCCACGACGATGGCGAAGGCGTACTTGCCCACGCCCTCCGGCCCCAGCACGCGGAGCATGATCATCGCGAAGGCGAAGTCGATGCCCTTGTTGGCGAGCGAAGCCATCATGGGGGTGAGGCTATTCTTGGCCACGCGCTGGACGACCGGGCGGCCCTCTTCCATACGATAGAAACGCCGCCACAGGCTGTAGATAACTGCCAGCACCAGAGCAGCACCGGCCGCCAGGCTCACGAAACCGCCGACGAGGAACGACTGCGGCCGGTAGCGAAACTCCACCTCGTGGTTGCCCGCCGGCAGGTAGACGGCCCGGAAGTTGTAGTCGGCGCGGAGGATTTCGGTCTCCTTGCCGTCGACCAAGGCCTTCCAACCGTCGGCATAGGTGTCGGTCAGCACGAGGAACCCATCGACGCTCAGGTCCGCGTCCACCAGCACGCCGGAGGGCTGATAGTCGCGCAGCACCGCGCTGGAGGCAGCATTAGTCCCGCCGTCCGCCGGCAGCGCGAGGGCCCCACCGGCCGGCGCCTGCTCCAGCAGCACATCCCGCCGCAGGTCCAGGCCCGACTCCTGCAACCGCGCCGCCACCGCCTCCTGGCTCCCAAGCACCTCGGCCTGGTGGACGATGAAGGTCCGGGGCAAGTAGTCCTCGTTCAGGTATATCTTCAGCTCTCTGTCGTACACCA
>JAJZQK010000675.1 GCA_021847625.1 Chloroflexota bacterium | reverse complement strand
CTTCCGAGATCTCGCACTTAACAAGAAAGAGAGGCTTGGTGAGTTGGGGCTACGCCTTCGCCGCTGCCGCTATGGCCTGGCCGATCTGCTCCCGCGCCGACTTCGGGCTACTGGCGAGGCCGCAGACAAACACGCCCTTACGGTCGAACTCTACCGGGCGCAGCTTGGTATGCGCCTCCCGGAAGAACCCGTCCTCGTCGAGCGACACACCCAACGCCGAGGCAAGTTGCGGGTTGTCCTGTCCCGGCACCAGGCCAGCCGCCAGTACCAGAAGGTCCGTGTCAATGGCCAAGGGTTGGCCCAACGTCGGGTCGTCTATCAACACCTGCAAGCGGTTCGGCCCATCCGCCGTCCCCCGTGCGACTATCGGGGGATGATCCGGTTCCCAGCGAAGGAAGATAACGCCCTTCTGGCGCGCTTCACGATACCGGTCCTCGGCCAGACCATACGCCATGATGTCTCGATAGAGCACGAAGACGCTGGCCGAGGGATTCAGTTCCTTGGTCTTCAGAGCACATTTGATCGTCTCGCGGCAACACAGCCGGCTGCAGTAGCGATGCTCGTCGTTCCGTGAACCAACACACTGCATGAAGGCCACCGTATTTAGCTCCGTCGCACGACCTGCTTGCGCCAGCATCCCCTCATATTCCCGGGAGGTGACAACCCTCGGGTCCGCACCATAGAAGTGCTCGACCGGGCTGTATTCAGCGCCGCCGGTGGCCACGATAACCGCTCCCGCGTCAAGCTCGACCGATGTGCGCTCCGGGCCGGCACGGACGATGGCCCGGTAATGATCATCGGTCTCCGTCAAGGACTCGAGCTCGGTGCGCGTCATCAAGCGCGCGTTCGGGTGGGCCGCGATTCGTCGCGCCAGCGTCTCAACATACGGACGTGGCGAGAGCCCCTCTAGGGACCACTCCACATTCGCGGCCAGACCGCCCAGCGAGTTGGTCTTCTCAACCAATGACACTTCGAAGCCCTGGCTGAGCAAACTCCAGGCGCTGGTCAACCCGGCTATCCCCCCGCCCAGCACGAGGGCGGCAGGCGTAGTCTCTCCCACTGCCTCCGCTAGTGGTTCGAGCCGACGGACCCGAGCCACGGCCATGCGCAGAAGTGTGCAGGCCTTCTCATCGGCGGCCGGCCCGGGTTGATGCACAAGGGCGCAATGCTCCAAGAGGTTGGCGATCTCCAGCATATACGGATTCAACCCCGCCTCGCGTAAGATATCCCTAAACAACCGCTCGTAACTGCGTGAGCTGCATGCCCCCACCACAATGCGGTCGACGTCGCTCTCGCTGAGGGCGGTACACACTTCGGACTGCCCTATCGCGGAGCAAGCTCGCTCGACGGCCCGCACCCAGGCCACACCGGGCAGGGTGGTAGCGTATTCGGCGATCTCCGGTAGGGCCAGCCCACTGGACAGCAGAGAGCTACATTCGCACAGCACGACCCCTATCCTTGGCGAATCCTGGTGGACCATCCTCTCATGCTGACCGCTCTCCATCTGCCAGACGTCCCCAATCTGGCCACCCAACAAGGCCATGGCCGCTCCCGCGGCGGCACTACCCTCGATAACGCTGTCAGGGACATCCTTGGGGCCGGCAAACGCCCCGGCGACGAACACGCCCGGCCGCGATGTAGCTACTGGCGACAGCTCCGGCGTCCGGCAGAACCCGTACTGATCGGTTTCGATGCCCGCGGCCTGGGCTAGTTTGGTCGCTTCGCGAGGCGCACACAGGCCTACCGATAGGACCACCATGTCGAACTCCTCACGCTCGACCTTGCCTGGCCCGAGTGAGTACCGAATACTCAGCCTGTCGTCGAATGTATCGACCTCGAAGATCCGGGACTTGAGAAAACGAATGCTGTAGTCCTCGGTGGCCCTACGGTAGTAGCGCTCGAAACCCTTTCCGTAGACCCGAGCGTCCATCCCGAAGACCGTCCCCTCTGTCCCTTCGCCGAGGCTGTCGCGCGCCAACATCGCCTGCTTGAGCGCGTACATGCAGCACACGGAGGAACAGTAGGGGTGACCCCCGGGCACGTCCCGCGAGCCAACACACTGGATCCAGGCGATCTTCTTAGGCACGCTGCCGTCCGATGGCCGCCGCAGTTGGCCTCCGCCCGGACCGGAAGCACTCATCAGCCGCTCGAACTCCACACTCGTGACGACGTCCGGATGGACCTGGTAGGCGAGATGCTTGGCTTGAGTAGGGTGGAACGGCTCAGAACCAGGAGCCAGGATAACGGCCCCCACGTGCAGGTAGAGGCGCTGCTCCGTCGCCTTGAGATTGATGCAATGCTCGGGGCAGACCCCCTCGCACAGCCCGCAGCCGTTACAGGCAGCGGCGTCCACGACGAAAGCGCTAGGATGAGACTGAGGATGTGGTCTGTAGATTGCCTTGCGTTGCGTAAGACCCTCGTTGAAAGCGTCCGGAACCTGGACCGGGCAAACTTCAGCGCACTTGCCGCAAGACGTGCAGACTTGTGGATCAACAGGCTTGGGGAACTCTCGTACCTCCGCCGTAAAATCACCCGGCCCACCCGTCACCGCCACCAACTCCGCGCCCGCCATAACGTCCACTTTGAGGCCCCCGCCATAGTCGATGAAGCGCGGCGAGCGAATGCACAGGAAGCACCCATCGGGTGCTACCGTGCAGACGGAACAGTCATTGGTGGGAAAGGTCTTGTCAAGGCGCACCATCATCCCGCCCACGTGCGATGCACGTTCCACGAGATATACCTGATAACCGGCCTCTGCAAGGTCGAGCGCGGCCTGGAGCCCAGCGATACCGGCCCCTA
>JAJZQK010000024.1 GCA_021847625.1 Chloroflexota bacterium | reverse complement strand
GGGGTCTTGCATGAAGCCGCGGGCGCGTTCCAACACGGCAAGGGCCGCATGCCCTTCATTCAGATGACAGACTTCCGGCTGGATGCCAAGCGCACCAAGTAGCCGCCAGCCGCCGATCCCGAGGAGCAGTTCTTGCTTGAGGCGTAGCTCCGGTCCGCCACCATAGAGTTCGCTGGTAATGCCTCGATGAGCGGGGTAGTTCGCCGCGTCATTGCTGTCCAGAAGGTAAAGCTTCACTCTGCCGACCTGGACCTGCCAGGCGCGCAGCCAGACCGAGTAACCGGGCAAGGCGATCTCCAACCGTAACCACTCGCCGTTCGCTTGGCGCACAGGCGTGATCGGCAACTGTCCGGGGTCGTTGTACGGGAAGAGGGCCTGTTGCGCTCCGTCCTTGTCGATCACCTGGCGAAAATAGCCTTGCTGGTACAGCAGTCCCACGCCGACCACTGGCACGCCCAGATCGCTGGTGGCTTTGAGCTGATCGCCGGCTACATTGCCCAGCCCGCCCGAGTAGATGGGCAAAGCTTCGCTCAACATGAACTCCATGCTGAAATACGCGACGCTTGTCAGGGGCGACTGGGGATGGGCTTGCCGAAACCACGCGGGGGCTCTCGCTGCCTGACGTCTGGCCTGTACGAGCGCATCGACCTTCTTGCGGAAGTCCGGGTCGGCTGACTCGCGCTGGAGTCTGTCCCTTGAGACAGTCTGTAGGACGACCCAAGGGTTCTGAGTGAACTCCCAAAGCGCGGGATCAAGCTGCCGCCACACTTCGTCGGTGGCATGACTCCATGACCAACGCACATCCAGGGCGAGCTCCGCCAGGGAATCGAATCCTTCGATGTCCAGCGGCAAAATACCGTAAATCGGGTGGCTGACTCGGGTTTGTCTGCTCACGGTCTTCCCTTCACCTTTGTCTTGGCCGGGGACCTCACTTGCTGCGTCCCACCTTCAAAGCCTCGCTGACGATGGCCTGGGCTTCCTCGATGATGCGCCGCAGATGATCGGCCCCACGGAAGCTCTCGGCATAGACCTTGTAGATATCCTCAGTGCCGGACGGACGCGCCGCGAACCATCCGCTCTCCGCGACCACTTTCAACCCGCCGATGGGGGCGCCGTTGCCTGGCGCGTGGGTGAGGATGGTCTGGATCTTCTCGCCGGCTAGGTCAGCGAGCCGAACCTGTGTCGGCGATAGTCTCTCCAGCATTGCCTTTTGCTCAGGGGTAGCAGACGCCTCAACGCGGTCGTAAAGCGGCTCACCGAACTCGCGCGTAAGCTCGCCGTAGACCTCGCCAGGATCGCGGCCCATCCGCGCCGTGATCTCCGCCGCCAGCAAAGCCGGGACAATGCCGTCTTTGTCCGTCGTCCAAACGGTGCCATCCAGACGAGCGAAGGAGGCCCCTGCGCTCTCTTCGCCACCGAAGCCAAGCGAACCGTCGAGCAAGCCATCAACGAACCACTTGAAACCAACCGGCACCTCGTAGAGCTTCCGATCAAGATTCGCGGTGACGCGATCGATCATCTGGCTGCTCACCACCGTTTTGCCGACCGCCGCTTCCTTGCGCCACTTCGGTCGGTGTTGGAAGAGGTAGTAGACAGCGACCGCAAGGTAGTTATTGGGCGGCAGCAACCCCGCGCTCCGGGTGACAATTCCGTGCCGGTCGTGGTCGGTGTCGCAGGCGAAGGCGATTTCGAAGCGATCCTTGAGATCGATCAACCGCTGCATCGCATAGAGCGAGGAGGGGTCCATGCGAATCTGGCCGTCCCAATCAACCGTCATGAAGCGGAAGGTCGGATCGATGGCCTCGTTGACGACGGTGAGGTTCAATCCGTAGCGCTCGGCAATCGGTGCCCAGTAGTGAACCCCCGCGCCTCCGAGGGGATCCACCCCGAGGCTGATCTTCGCGGCACGAATAGCATCCATGTCGATCACGTTGCCAAGGTCGGCAATGTAGGCATTGAGGTAGTCGTGCGGGTGCGTCGTGGTGGCGCGAAGCGCCTTCTCGAAAGGAAGTCTTCTCACTCCCCGCAGGCCGTTCTCTAGATACTCATTAGCCTGCGCTTCGATCCAGCCGGTGACGCCGGTCTCCGCCGGCCCGCCGTTTGTGGGGTTGTACTTAAAGCCGCCGTCGCGGGGAGGATTATGAGATGGTGTGATTACGATGCCGTCCGCGAGTCCTGTCTTGCGCCCGCGGTTGTAGGTCAGGATCGCGTGGGAAACGGCAGGGGTTGGGGTATACTCGTCTCGTTCCGCGGTCATGACGTCCACCCCATTTGCCGCGAGCACCTCAAGTGCGCTGGCGAGGGCGGGCACGGAGAGGGCGTGCGTATCCATGCCGAGAAACAGGGGACCGTCGATCCGATGCTGCTTTCGGTACCGGCAAATGGCCTGAGTGATGGCGAGGATATGCCATTCGTTGAAGGCCCTATCGAGGGCAGAACCACGGTGCCCTGAAGTACCGAAAGCAACCCGTTCCTCGGGCACGGAAGGGTCAGGCACCTCGGCATAATAGGCCGTGACGAGTTTGGGCACGTTCACCAGCATCGAAGGTTCGGCTGGCTTTCCTGCAAGCGGGCTAACTTTCATGCTCGTTCCTCAAATGCCGTGGCGAGGCATTTCCCAATGTCGTCATCAGATTGTCGAACGGCTAGTTGAATTACTCGACGCCTTCGCCTTCAGACTGCTGAGCCCCCCTGACGATGCCCCTGCGGAAGGAAGAACGCCGGGCCCGGCACGAACAGACTCAGCGCCACACCCGGCAGACTGACCAATCAGGGGCAAGCCCATCCCGTTGCATTAGACCGACGCGCACGATGCAATCCGCCCCGTCCGCGTCTTGCCGGCCTACTCGGTGCGCAGCAGCGTCGCGAGGTCGTAGCCCATCAAGTCGCCGATGCGCTCGACGGAGACGTCGGCCGGCGAGTATGCGGCCAAGTTCTTCGGATCGAGCGCGTATTGTCCCTGCCGGGGAAAGACGGTCGTCAACCGACCGCCCCAGGCCTGCTTCATTGCCGTGAGGATGCGCAGCTTGTCGTCCACCATGACGTAGTGGTCAGCCGGGAAGCGTGCCTCGACGTCGTCCAGTACCTGCTCTTTGTGGATGTAAATGAGCACGCGGCCCTCGACCGCTTCCCACAGCCCCGAGCGCTCGACCTTGCGTGGCTGGAAGACCACGTCGCCGTCCGACAGGATTACCGTCGTCCCCCATGCCCCGAGCCGCTGGATAACGTCGAGCGCCCCCGGGTACAGGCGGTCCACGAACGGATAGTCAAGCAGGTACAGGGAGCTCGCCAGCAAGTGTGGGTCGCGCAGATGCTCGATCCGGTAGCGCTGGAGAGCGCCCAGGTAGTCGGTGTAGCCGAGCTCGGCTCGCAGCTGCTCGAAAATCTCCCAGTACCGCTGCTGGCGCTCGGATCCGAACGCCTCCTGGAGGTGGCGACGAAAGTCGCGCTCCACCTGATCGTTGTCGAGAAGAGTGTTGTCGACGTCTACAAGAAAGACGACTTCATCGACCGGCGCCATAGATCATCCTCCTTAGCCTCCAGAACAGCCAACCACGTCAACATGGAGCCTCCGCGCGCCAGCGTCCAGTGCCTCAAGTACCTGCTCTCCTAGCCGGCTGAAGTCGGCCGACAGTATCGACGGGGCAATCTCCATTGCTCAGCTCCACGTTATAGCTATCCGTCTGAAAGACGGTGTGACCGAGTGGCCGCAGTTGCCGTGCCAGGGCTTGTAGGCCACGTCGGAGATCGACGACAGGCAGGGCCGCTCGTCGCAACTAGAATCGAATCATCCCGCGCTCGGGTCCTCCCCTCCGCCTTCCTCCAGAATTGGCTGCAGCCAACTGCGTCCGTCCTGGGCGATCAGCACCTCGGCTGCTTCGGGACCCCAGGTGCTGGCCTGGTAGTTGGGGAAATCATTCGGTGTCGTTGTCTCCCAGGCCTCCAGCACGGGCGTGATAACCGACCAGGCGGCTTCCACCTGATCGGCGCGCATGAAGAGGGTGGCATCTCCCCGCATCACGTCCAGTAGCAGAGTCTCGTACGCTTCGGGAGGTTTTGCCTTGAAGACATCCTCATAGCAGAAGTGCATTTCCACACGGCTGAGCCGCAGGGTCGGCCCCGGCTGCTTAGCCTGAAACTGGAGATGGATTCCCTCCGCGGGCTGGATGCGTATCGCCAGGCGGTTCGATCGCCACTCTCCGGCGGCCGAGGGCGGGAAGGACTGATGGGGCGCGGGCCGGAAGCAGATGAAGACCTCGGAAACTTTGCTCGGCAGTCGCTTGCCGGTGCGCAGATAGAAGGGCACGTCCTGCCATCGCCAATTGTCCACAAAGAGTTTCAAAGCGGCGAAGGTTTCGGTGGTGGAATCAGGGTCCACGCGCGGCTCGTCGCGGTAGGCCGAGACGTGCTGCCCTTGGAGCCAGCCTGCGCCGTACTGGCCCCGTACAGCGAATCGATGGAGTTGAAACTCTGGGATGGGTCGTACGGCCCGCAGCACATCGAGTTTCCTGTTGCGGATCTCATCAGCGTCGAAGGAGACAGGTGGCTCCATGGCGATCAAGCAGAGGATCTGCATCAGGTGGTTCTGCACCATGTCCCTAAGGGCGCCGGCGCGTTCGTAGTATCCGCCGCGGTGTTCTACCCCCACCTGTTCAGCCACGGTGATCTGCACATGGTCAATGTAGCGCCTGTCCCAGATCGGCTCGAAGAGGGCGTTCGCAAAGCGAAAGGCGAGCAGGTTCTGCACCGTCTCCTTCCCTAGATAATGGTCGATCCGGTAGATCTGGGATTCCTCAAAGACGCCGGTGAGGAGTTGGTTCAGAGCCCTGGCCGATTCGAGGTCTCGGCCGAAAGGCTTCTCCACCACGATGCGGGCTCGCTCGCGGTTGCGGGAGAGCCGAGCTTTGCCAAGTTGCTGGACGACCGTTTGAACCAGACTTGGCGGAGTGGCAAGGTGGAATATTCGGTTCGCCTTGGCGCCCCACTCTCGGTCCTGGGCGGAAAGCTGCTCGGCCAGCGCGGCGTACCCCGCCGGGTCATCGAACTCCGCCGAGATGAAGGCTACCAGGTGGGTAGCGAAGTCGCCCCACGTCTTGTCATCGGTTTTCCCACGGCGGGAGAAAGTGTCTACGCCATCGCGCAGCCGATGGCGAAACTCGTCGATACTCATACCTTTGCGACCGACGCCCATGACGGCAAAGTGATTGGGCAGCCACTTGTCCAGGAAGAGATCGTACAACGCCGGCACCAGTTTGCGCCAGGTCAGGTCGCCCCCGGCACCGAAGATGACGACAACCGCGGGCTCCGGATGGATTGATGGTTCCATAGTGCACTCCTCAATCCACTGTCCACTCAGTGTGGAAGGCGCCCTCGGCGTCCACCCGCTCGTACGTGTGGGCGCCAAAGTAGTCGCGCTGGGCCTGGACCAGATTGGCAGGTAGCCAGGCGCTGCGGTAGCCATCGAAGTACGCCAGCGAAGCCATCAGCGCCGGCGTCGGAATGCCGGCCTCGGCGGCGGCGCCAACAACCTTCCGCAAGGCCTCCTGCCGCTTCTCGACCTCTGTGCCGAGGTACGGGTCGACCAGCAGGTTGGCCAGATCAGGTTGAACTCGGAAGGCGTCGCGGATCTTCTCCAGCAAGGCCGCGCGAATGATGCAGCCACCGCGCCAGATCTTGGCCACGTCTTCCAGTGCGAGGCGGTAGCCATGAGTCAGCGACGCAGCCCGCAATTGGGCCATTCCCTGGGCGTAGGTGATGATCACCGCCGCGTAAAGGGAATCACGCAGCCGTTCCAGGAATTCCTCTCGCTTTCCCCCAAGCACTGGCGTCGGGCCCTGGAGCCGATTGTTGGCGGCCAACCGTTCGTCTTTGAGTGCGGAGAGATTCCGCACGGCTACCGCCGTGTCGATTGTGGGCGTGGGCACCCGCAGCCGCATGGCGTCCTGTGAAGCCCACTCCCCTGTGCCCTTCTGCTTCGCTTTGTCCAGTATCAGGTCGATGAGTCGCCGACCGGTCTTCTCGTCCACGTTCAGGAAGATTTGGGCGGTGATCTCCATCAGGTAGCCGTTGAGTTCAGCGGCGTTCCACCGGTCGAAGACGGCGTGCAGGTCGTCGTTCCCCATGCCCAGGCCTCGTTTCATCAGGTCGTAGCACTCGGAGATGAGCTGCATGAGTCCGTATTCGATCCCATTGTGCATCATCTTGACGTAGTGACCCGCGGATCCGGGCCCGAGGTAGGCGACGCAGGGCTCGTCGTTCACCTGGGCAGCGATGGCCTCGAAGATGGGCCGCACGCGCTCGTAGCCCTCCGTGGTGCCGCCGGGCATGATGCTAGGGCCATGTCGGGCACCGTACTCTCCGCCGGAAATGCCGACGCCCATGTAGTGGATCCCCTTTTCGGCGAGAGCTTTCGCCCGAGAATCCGTGTCCGCGAAGAAGGAATTGCCGCCGTCGATGATCAGGTCGCCCGGCGCCACGTAGGGCAAGAGCTCACTGATCACCTCGTCCACCGGCGAGCCGGCTGACACCATCATCAGCACCGCTCGGGGTGGACGCAGCAGGTCGGCCATCTCCTCCAGACTGTGCGCTCCCCTGACCGCCCGCTCTTCTGACTCCGTCCGCGGAAACTGCAGCTTGCTAGGGTCTCGGTTGTAGACTGCTACTGGGAAACCGTGATCGGCGACGTTCAGCGCCAAGTTGCGGCCCATCACACCCAGGCCGACCACTCCGATCTCGCAGGTTCTCTCATTCATGCTCGCATCTCCATTGCGCCGCGTGGGGCATATTGGCTTCTCGCCTAATCGCTGTCGATGTCATCTACTTGCCTCCCGCCAGGGCCAATTCCACGGCCTTCTCCAGCGCTGCCAGGCCCTCGCCGACGTCAGCGCCCAGGTGGATCCGCACCACCCGCCGGCCATGCCGGCGCAGCGCCTCCAGGTCTCCCAGTGCCTGCGCTCGCTTGAAGACGCCAAAGCTATACGGAGCGTTGGGAACCGGCGCGTCCTCGGCGTCGTCGGCGGTCAGCAGCAGGAATAGACCGGTGTTGGAGCCCCCCTTGTGGAACTGGCCGGTGGAGTGCAGGTAGCGGGGGCCATAGCCGAGGGTGGTCGCCCGGTGCAGACCGTCTCCTAGCCGCAATCGGAGGGCTTGCAGCCTCCGGTCCGTGGCAGGCTCCTCGCTCAGGTAGGCCAGCAGGGCCACGTAGTTCCCGGCGTGCGCCTGGGCCAGGAACAGAGACAGAGTCTCGGCCACCGTGGGCGCCGCACCCTGAAGTTGGAGGCTCAGGGGACCTTCTACTAGCGATGGCTTCGCCTCGGGCAACTGCCCCCGCTCCCTCACCACCGCCAGCAGGCGGTCGGTGTTGTCCTTGCTTTCCTGCACGTTGGGCTGGTCGAAGGGATCAATGCCGAGGACGGCCCCGGCGACGGCAGTGGCTACCTCCCAGCGGAAGAACTCCTGTCCCAGGTCCAGGCGGTCCTCCATCTGGAGGGTGACCACGGGTTGTCCGGCGTCTCGCAGGGCGGCCACGCCCCGCGCCAGGGCATCCTCTGTTTCACCCTTCAGACGGACGTGGACGAAGACCCGATCCTCGCCGTAAGCCGAGGGGGAGCCAACGGGTTCGCCCGCCACCGGCAAGATCCCGGTCCCTTCCTTGCCAGTGCTTTCGGCCAGGAGCTGCTCGAGCCACATCCCCAGCGTCTCGACGGGCTTCGCTACCAGGAACGTCAGTTTGTCCCGACCCCGCCGGGCCATCTCGCCCATCACGGCACCCAGAGTCAGGCCGGGATTCTCGCGGACCGGCACACCTGAGGCAGAAGCGTACACCATCCGTAGGGCCCGAGCCAGCAGCTCGGGCACGTCCAGGCCCATAAGGGCCGCCGGCACCAGGCCGAAGTAGGAGAGGGCCGAGTAGCGGCCGCCGATATCGGAGAAGTTGAGGAAGATCCGCCGAAATCCGCGTTCCCGGGCCAGTCGCACCAGGGGAGTGCCGGGATCCGTGATAGCGATGAAGTTCTCTCCGGCTCGATCCCCCTTGAGCGCCCCGACCAGGCTGTAGAAGTACTCCCCGAAGGCCAGCGGCTCGGCGGTGGTGCCCGACTTGCTAGCGACGATGAAGAGGGTATTCGCCAGGGGGATTGCCCGTTTGACCCGGAGAATTGTGGCCGGGTCGGTGGTGTCGAGAACGGTTAGGGGCAGACCGTTTTCCCCCGGCTGAAAGGCGCGCTCTAGGACCAGGGGAGCGAGGCTGCTGCCTCCCATGCCCATGTGGACGACGTGACGGAACCCGGCGGCCTTCGCCTCGGCGGCGAAGCCAGAGAGATCGCTCAGGCTCTCCTCCATCTTCTCGGCCACGTGCAGCCAGCCCAGCGCGTTGCGGACCCCTTCCTGCCCCGCGGGGTCGGCCTCCCACAGGCTGGGATCCTTCTGCCAGAACCGTGCCGTGAAATGGGTCCGCTCCAGACCGGCGACTCCTTCCTGGATCGCCGAGGCGTGGCTGCCCAGGCTGAAAGACAGGAGGTCCACCGGCTCGCTCAGCGCGGCGATGCGCTTCTTCTCCAAGGCGTCGGCCAGGGTGTCGAAGGACTTCATGAACTTCTGCACCCCCTCGTCTTCGAGCTGCTGGGTTATGGCCCCCAGATCGATTCCCGCGTCCGGCAGGCGGCGCAGAAGGTCGTACGACTCTTTGACTTTCTCCTCCAGGCGCGGCGCCGGATGGCCGTGGTCTCGGTAGGCGTTGAGGGTTTCTACAGGCATCGTATTGACGGTCTCCGGGCCGATCAGCGCTTCCACGTACTTCACATCGCTGTCGGCCGGATCCTTGGTGCTGGTGCTGGCCCACAGTAGCCGCTGAGGGCGAGCACCCTGGCCCGCCAGCCGCCGAAACCGGTCGCCGCCAAAGATCTCTTTGTACATCTGGTAGGCGACTCTGGCGCTAGCGATGGCGACCTGGCCCCGCGGGGCTTCGGCTGCCCCGGATTCCCGACCGCCCGCCTGGATCTTCTTCCGCAATTGAGGATCGATCAGCACGTCTATCCGGCTCAGGAAGAAGCTGGCCACGGACGCCACGCGCTCCAGGGGTTGGCCCCGCGCGACAAGCGTCTCCAACCCGGCGATGTAGGCCTCGGCCACTTCCCGATAACGGGGGAGGCCGAAGAGTAGGGTGACGTTGACAGTGATCCCCTCCGAGATGAGTTGCCTGATCGCGGGGATACCCTGCCGCGTCGCGGGGACCTTGATCATCAGGTTCGGCCGGTTCACGCTCTTCCACAATGTACGGGCTTCGGCAATGGTGGCTTCCGTGTCGTAGGCCAGGTGGGGGGACACCTCCAGACTCACAAGACCGTCTCTGCCGTCCACCCGGTCGTAAAGTGGGCGGAAGAGATCGGCGGCCCGCTGTACGTCCTCCACGGTGAGGGCCTGGTACATCTCCTGGACGCTCTTGCCCTCCAGGGCCAGGGCGTGAATGGCCTCATCGTAGTCGTGGCTGCCGGCGATGGCCTTCTCGAAGATGGACGGGTTGGACGTCACTCCCCGCAGCCCGTCTTCCTCAATCATCTGCCTGAGCTCGCCCGAAACAATTATCCCCCGGCGGAGCAAATCCAGCCAAATGCTCTGACCGAGGGCCGCCAGTGCCAACAAAGGGTTATCTTTCATGGTCTTCCCTCCTTGCTTTCCAGGGCCGCTACTTTAGCGAGGCGGCGTCGATGTCGCTCGGCGCCAACGAAGCGGGCCTGCAGGAAGGCCCTCACGAGATCCCAGGCCAGCGAGTAGCCGACGACCTGCCCGCCCATGCAGATAAGGTTCATGTCATCGTCTTCCACCCCCTGGTGGGCGGAGAAGACGTCGTGGACCAACCCGGCTCGCACACCCGGCACTTTGTTGGCGGCGACGCAGGCCCCAACCCCACTGCCACAGACGGCCAATCCTCGCTCCACTTCACCGTGGGCCACTGCCCTCGCCAGCGGCACGACGTAGTCAGGGTAGTCGTCCTCGGGGGCCGCGCTGCTGGCGCCGAAGTCCACCACCTCGTATCCCGAGGCGCGCAACGCCTCCGCCAGTTGCCCCTTCAAGACAAACCCGGCATGGTCCGCGGCAACCCCGACCCGCATCATCTTGTCTCACCTCTCTGTTTCAGCAAGGAATGGACGTGTCGGCACACGTTTTCCACGGTGAAGCCGTACTCCCCCATCACGACGTCGCCGGGGGCCGAGGCGCCGAAGCGATCCACGCCGATCGCCGAGATGTGGGGGCCAACGTAGGGCTTCCATCCCAGAGAGGTGCCGGCCTCGAGGGTGAGCATGGGTATCCCCTGGGGCAGCACCCGGTTCCGGTATTCGCTGGGTTGAGCTTCAAATAGGCTCCAACAGGGCAGACTGACCACACGGGCGTTCACCTTTTCGCTGGCCAGCTTCTCCCGCGCGGCTATTGCCAGGTGAACCTCGGAGCCCGTGCCGATCAGGATAACATCTGGCTGGCCACCCCCCGGGGCCTCGGCGAGCACGTACCCACCCGCTCGCACTCCCAGGGGAATACCGGGATTCCTGTCCAGGTCCAGCACCGGCAGCTTCTGCCGGGTCAACACGAGGGCCATCGGACCATCCCGGTGCTCGATGGCGACGCGCCAGGCGGCGACCGTCTCATTGGCATCTGCCGGGCGGAGGACGGTAAGCCCGGGGACGGAGCGCAAACCCAGCAACTGCTCCACCGGCTGGTGGGTGGGGCCATCCTCGCCGAGGCCGATGCTGTCGTGGGTGAAGACGTAAATCACCGGCAGGCCGTTCATCGCCGCCAGCCTGATGGGAGGCCGCATGTAGTCGCTGAAGATCAAGAAGGTGGCACCATAGGGAATGAGGCCCCGGTGCAGCGCCATCCCGTTGAGAATGGCGCCCATGGCGTGCTCGCGGATGCCGAAGTGCATATTGCGCCCCGCCCTGCTGTCCGGCTCGAAGTTCCCCGCGCCCTCCATAAGGGTGTCGGTGCTGGGGGCCAGATCGGCGGAGCCACCCACCAGTTCGGGCAGGTGGGGAGCCAGGGCATTGATCACATCACCGGAGGCGGCTCTGGTGGCGAGGGGACCTTGAGCCGCGGTGAAGGTTGGTAATCCCGCATCCCAACTCTGTGGGAGGATCCCCTCCACGACTCGATGGAACTCCGCCGCCAGGTCGGGATACTCGCCCGCGTAGGCGGCGAAGCGCGCCTCCCACTCTCGCTGCCGGGCCGCTCCTCGCTGCACCGCCTCGCGGAACCGGTCCAGGGCCTCCCTGGGAACGAAGAAAGGCGGACTCGGCGGCCATCCCAGGTGCGCCTTGGTCAACCGAACTTCCGCTTCGCCTAGGGGCTCGCCGTGAGCGGCGGCGGTGTCTTGCTTGTGGGGACTGCCATAGCCGATATGGGTGTGCACTGCAATGAAGGAGGGCCGATCCTTCTCCTCCCGAGCCGCTCGCAAAGCGGCGTCGACTTCGGCAATATCATTCCCGTCTTCCACTCGCTGGGCGTGCCAGCCGTAAGCGGCGAAACGGGCCACTCGGTCTTCGGTGAAGGTGATTCCAGTGCTGCCTTCGATGGTGATGCGGTTGTCGGAGTAGAGGACGATCAGTTTGCCGAGTCGCAGGTGGCCGGCGAGGGAAGCGGCTTCCGAGGATACCCCTTCCATCAAATCGCCATCGCTGACCAGGGCGTAGGTGTAGTGGTCCACGATTATGTGCCCCGGTCGATTGAAGCGGGCAGCAAGGGCTGCCTCGGCGATGGCCATGCCGACGGCGTTGCCGAAGCCCTGGCCCAGGGGGCCGGTGGTGGCTTCCACGCCGGGAGTCCGGCCGTACTCGGGATGGCCCGGAGTGAGGCTGCCCCATTGTCTGAATCGCTGGAGCTCCTCCATCGGCAGGTCAAAGCCGGTGAGGTGGAGCAGGGAGTAGAGCAGGGCGCATCCGTGCCCCGCGGAGAGCACGAAGCGATCGCGGTTCGGCCAGTGCGGATCCTGCGGATTGAACTTGAGGAAGTGGTTCCACAGGGCATACGCCATCGCCGCCGAATCCATGGGCAAACCGGGGTGGCCCGAGTGGGCTTTCTCCACCATGTCCACTGCCAGGAAGCGAAGCGTGTTCACGCACAGCTCGTCCAGCTTCGTGTTTGCCACTATTGCCCTCCTTCTTTCGCCAACAGCCGCATCGCCAGGGCGGCTGCCCCGACGACGCCGGCGTCGTTGTGCAACCGCGCCGGTAACACTTGCAAGGCTGTGCTGGCGGCCTCCAGGGCCTGCTCGCTCACGCCCCGTGCGACCCGTGCCACCAGTTCAGGCTGCCCTTCGATCACTCCGCCGCCGAGAACAAGACGACTGGGGTTGAAACCGTTGACGATGCCGATCGCACCGGCGATCAGGGCCTGGGCCACTTCCTCCACCAGTTCTCGGGCCAGCGGGTCGCCCGCGTGAGCGGCCTCGGCGACAATCCTGGCGGTGACAGCGTCCTGCCGGCCGTCGGCCAACCTCAGCAGGGAAGCGCCGGCAGATCGGTCGGCCCCGATCGCCTCCTGAGCTCGCCGGGCGATGGCCCATCCGCCGGCCAGGGCCTCCAGGCAACCCCGGTTGCCGCAGTGACAGGAAGAGCCGTGCAGGTCGATCGTCATGTGGCCCAGCTCGCCCGCGGTATTGCTGCCGCCAATGAGCATCCGCCCGCCGCTCACAACGCCGCCGCCGATCCCGGTGCCCACGAAGAGGCACACCAGGTCGTCGCACCCCTGGCCGGCGCCGTGCAGCCACTCTCCCCAGGTCGCGGCGCGCACGTCGTTGGTCACGGCGATGGGCAGGCCCAGGGCTTGTTGCAGATCCGCCTGGAGCGGGACGTCGTGCCAGCCGAGGTTGGGTGCGTAGCGTACCACACCACTGGCCGCCTCGATCTGCCCGGCCACGCCCACCCCAACGGCGATCGGTGGGGCACCCCCGGCTTCCCGCAGCTCGCTAACGGCGGCGACGATCTCGGCCTCGACGGCGGCCGGTCCGTCCTTGACATCGGTGGGCCGTCGCAGTCGCCGGCGGATCTGTCCTGCCAAGTCTACATGGGCCACCTCAACTTTGGTGCCTCCCAGGTCGACGCCTATTGCCCATGGATCGTGCCCTGCCACTTGATCCTCCCATCAACGTGCGTCTCGAACCCCGCGGGCCCAGCCACTCCCGCGGCGCTCGGCTACTCCTGCCCCACCAGGTCAGTCCGGCCTCTCTTGTCGTCAGCGGGCGGGACGCTCCGATTGCGACTATCGAGGTGGCGGTCGGCGCCGACTCTCGTCGGCGCCGAGCTGGCAGGTTTTGACAAGAATGGCTCGGGGCGATTGACCAGCTCCACAGTGGCCGTGACCGGGATATTGGGTGCCCGGGATATTGGCGAGGGCCTTCATGGAGGCCACTGAATCCGACTGGGAATAGAACAACAGGGACGAGCGCCATGGACGCCCGGGGAGAAAAGAAGTGACGCAACCCGCGCCGATTTGCCACCGGTCTTAGCAGACGGAGGGGCGGGCAGGATACACTCCAGGTTTCCGAGAGGCCTGGGGTCGATACGAAATGAAGGGCACGATGACCACTCCGAAGACAGCATCCGTCATAGACACTCCTGACGGGCAAGATGCACTTCTTCAAGACTGTGCTTGCAGCTTTCGTGCCAGCTTGCCTCTCCAGGAAGCGTGGGGCAGTCTACCCGGGATTTCGGAGGTCAAGTCCCTTCGTGATACTGTTGGTGAATTCCTATGCGGCTGAGAAGCGAGTACGGCTCTTGCCGCAGGGCAGGCATCCGCAACATGCAATCGGGAGGTGCCTGATGTCCCTGCGACCGACTGAAGTGGGGCCAGTTCCCGAGGAGACCGCCCGCGTGGCCCGAGCGGCCTTCGCGAAAGGGAACGCCTGGATGCAGATGCGCGACGTGCTCGGTGCCGTCTATGACGATGCTAGTTTCGCCGCGCTCTTTGCCCCGCAAGGCCGACCGGCGGAGACGCCCTGGCGCCTGGCCCTGGTGACGGTGATGCAGTTCGCCGAATGGCTGTCTGACCGCCAGGCTGCCGAGGCCGTGCGGGCCAGAATCGACTGGAAGTACGCTCTTGGTTTGGAACTGGGACCAACCGAGGTTCGTACGACAACCTGCTTCTTCCCTGCCTGAGAGGCAATAGACATAGCTAGGCTTTTCTACTACGAGGTGGCGATTATCGGGTCAATATCAAGGTTATCGTAGGGTAGTGTCGCGACTCCTGCCCAAAGGTCCCCGCTTACGTTCCATTTCGGGGCACTCACTTCTTCATTGACCTCATGGGTGGCCCGCTGATTGGCATGTTCCCGCCCGCCGGTCAGGCCAGCAGATGTCCTGTGGAGGCCATCGATGATGACATGGGAGCGCTGGCGGTGGTAAGATAGTTGTGTGGCACAAGACTGTATCCAGAATAGATACAAGACGCTGCGGCACAATTATGTTAGGAAGAGTGGCCCCTTACGCTGGTTATGGAATCCCTTTTCGTTGACCGAGTCCACGAGATAGACGAGTTCGACTCGCTTCTCAGCGATATCGCTCGTGGACGTAAGCGCCACGTCGCACTTCTGGGGCTGCGCCGGATTGGCAAGACAGTGCTTCTCGCGGAGGTGCAGAAGCGCCATCCCGAGTTCCCTATCGTCTATCTCGCGCTGGACGAAACGGTTTCCAACCCTGAGGACTTCGCCCGCGCTCTACTGGCCCAAACCCTCCAGGTCGCTGCCCTACTGAGAGGCCTTGAGCCACCCCTGACTCAGTCAGACGAGGACCTTGCCGGGTTGGCCGGGACACTCCATCCCAAACTGGTTCCTCTGGTGGATGAGGTTCTGGGACTGGCTGGCTGCGGCGGCGAGCTACGGCGCGCTGCTGGTATCCCTAATGGCCTTCCCCTCCCGGCTATCTGATCTGCTCGACATCCCTCTCCTGCTGATGCTAGACGAGTTCCAGGACATCACCCGGCTGCATAAGTTCCCAGGCACCGACAACTTACTGGGAACAATCCGCGCGGCGCTCGACCGACCGGGAAGGGTGGGCTTTACCGTGGCCGGTTCACGGGTTACGGCTCTTCGTAACCTCTTAAGCGAATCAGAGAAACCGCTCCTTACCCGTTTCTTGCCTTTGGAGGTGGGCCCCTTCGGGTCCGAGGCCACGGCCGAACTGGCGACCCGAGTTATGAAAGCGATCTAAACCGGGCCAGACGGTGGGGAAACCTGCTAGAATCATGTTGTCGCAAGCCGTTCTAGGCCAGTGACGAAAGCAGATTGTCGCAAATCGGGGCTTATGGGGCCGAAAAGGCCCTTTGGCACAAAGCATGCTTCCAGGCAGGCTGTCGCGGGTTCGAATCCCGTCTCCCGCTCCAAGGTTCCCCACTAAGTTCATTTTCCGCAGGTTGCCTACTTTGAATTGGAGAGCACCTTAACAACGGCATCGAGATAGGGTAGGGTAAGGCATCCTGTAGCTCAGGAGATGCCCGCCTTGAGCAACGAAGCCGACCGC
>JAJZQK010000674.1 GCA_021847625.1 Chloroflexota bacterium | reverse complement strand
ATCGCCTCGTCGATCCTTAGGACCGGCTTCGACATGAACGGTCGCGCGCTGTCGGCGGTCTCGCCGACGGTCGAGCAGGCCAGCAGAACCAGGTCCGCCCCGGTCATCTCCGCCGCCTCGAAGTGGGTCAACATGCGCTTCTGCAGGTTGTCGGTGATGTCGCCGGCCTTCACGGCGTCCGGCACGATGGAATCGTCGAGTATGTTGACGACCTGTACGCCGGGGATCGCTTCCTCTAGGGCGTCGGCGACGATCTTCATGACGCTCGCCGCGGTGTGGATGACGGCCACCTTTGTCGCCATAACGGTGTTCTCCTCCTTTTCGCCAGGCTTGTGGTCTTCCCGACCTTTGCGATCGATCGGGCATCAGCATGGCTGCTGGAGCCATGATAGCGTGTGCCCGGCACCCTGACAAGGGCGCCTGGGCATACCCGCCGCGGCCAGGGGCAAGCGGCTCGCCGATTCTGATGGTCGATGGTCTGCAGCGGCGCTTCGCCCTCCCCCGCGCACGCGCTCCCTCGTTCAGAAGGCCGTCCCGCGAGGTTTGTTGGCGCCGCTATAGCGGCGCCGAGGGGCTCCGCTGGGACACCCAAACCGTGTTGGCGGCCTGTTGGCGAACGCTACGGCCCTCCCAGCGGGCGGGAAGAAGGGGCGTTGTCTATGTTCTGTCGATATAATCCTCCGCCGAGCGACAGAGTTGCGATTTGTCGCCCCCGGGGCTAAAATGACACGGCACGAGTAGTATTCCGCGACTACGCGACTAGTTGAACGCGGGTCCATTCCTGTGCCGTGTTGACTCGGGTCAAGCAGGGTATGGAAACCCGAGCAGGCAAGGGGACGGTCCCGACTTGGTATAGTGAGGGACGGAATGATGGATACCGACGCGGTTGCCCGCATCAAGGAGCTCAAGCGCGACATCGATGCGGTAATCCTGGCTCATAACTACCAGTGGCCGGAGGTCCAGGACGTCGCCGACTTCGTGGGCGACTCTCTCGAGCTGTCGCGCCAGGCGACCAAGGTCGCTGCCAGCACGATCGTCTTCTGCGGCGTCCATTTCATGGCGGAGACGGCGGCGATTTTGAACCCAAGTCGGAGGGTTCTGCTGGCGCACGCGGGCGCTGGATGTCCCATGGCGGACATGATCGACGAGGGTTCCCTCCAGACGTGGAAGGAGAAGTACCCCGAGGCGGCGGTGGTCTGCTACGTGAACTCGAGCGCGGCCGTGAAGGCCATGAGTGACGTGTGTTGTACCTCTGCCAATGCCGTGAAGGTGGTGGAGGCCGTTCCCCAGCGTCAGGTGCTCTTCGTGCCCGATGAGAACCTGGGTCGCTACGTGGCCACGAAGACCGACAAGGAGATCATTACCTATCCCGGGTTCTGCATTACCCACTACCGGCTGCGGGCGCGCGACGTGGAGGCGGCCCGCCAGGCCCATCCCAACGCCGTGATGATGGCCCATCCGGAGTGCCGCGAGGAGGTGTGGTCGCGCGCGGACGCCGTGCTCAGCACGTCGCAGATGCTGCGCTTCGCGAAGGAGAATCCGGCCCAGGAGTTCGTAGTCGCCACCGAGTGCGGTATCCTGCACCGCCTGCAGAAGGAGAATCCCGGCAAGACGTTCCATCTCTTGGCCGAGAACCTGGTCTGCCCTAATATGAAGAAGACCACGCTGGCGAGCGTGGTGCGCACGATGGAGAAGCAGGACACCGTCGTGAGCGTGCCCGAGGAGATCAGAGTGCGGGCGTTGTCGGCACTCGAGCGAATGCTCAGTATAGCTTAGCGTCGAAGGTTCGATAGGATGTATGACTACATAGTAATCGGCAGCGGCATCGCCGGGCTTTTCACGGCCCTTCTCGCCGAGCCCAAGGGGCGGGTGCTGGTTCTTACCAAGGATACCATTGACGAATGCAACACCAGGCACGCCCAGGGCGGCGTGGCGGCCGCCATTGGCGTCGGGGACTCGCCCGAGCTGCACCTGAGAGACACGATAGCCGTGGGCGGGGGGCTGTCGGACGTGGATGCCGTCGGCGTTCTTACCAACGAGGGCCCCGCCCGGATCCGCGAACTGATCGAGGTCGGCGTGCCGTTCGACACGGTCGAAGGCGCCATCGCCCTCGGGCGGGAGGGCGGCCACAGCCTCAACCGGATTCTGCACGCGGGCGGGGACGCGACGGGTGCCAACATCGAGGTCACCCTGAGCGGCGCGGTCCGCCAGTCGACCATCGAGGTGCGGGAGTACCACGTCGTGACGGACCTCTGGATCGACGGGGGGCGGGCACGGGGAGTCCATGTACGCGATACGACCTCCCGCCGCGACATGGAGATCGAGGGCCGCTGCGTCGTGCTGGCCACGGGAGGGGGCGCGCAGCTCTTCCGCTTCAACACGAATCCCCCCGTCGCCACGGCCGACGGGATTGCCCTCGCCTACCGCGCGGGGGCGGCCATCGCCGACATGGAGTTCTTCCAGTTCCACCCCACGGCGCTGCGGCTGGCCGGCGCGCCCGCGTTCCTCATCTCGGAGGCCGTGCGGGGCGAGGGGGCGGTCCTGCGCAACACGGGCGGCAGGCGCTTTATGTTCGACTACCATCCGAACGGCGAACTGGCCGGGCGGGATGTGGTGGCGCGGGCCATCCGCTCGGAGATGGAGAAGACCGGAGAGGATCACGTGCTGCTGGACCTCACGCACCTGCCTGCCTCGCTCGTGACCACGCGATTCCCCAGCATTTACAAGACCTGCCGGGGTTATGGCCTCGACATAACGGCGACGCCGATCCCGGTCGCCCCGGCTGCCCACTACATGATGGGCG
>JAJZQK010000673.1 GCA_021847625.1 Chloroflexota bacterium | reverse complement strand
ATTGCCCGATTTCGATGTCCTCCATCTGGTCCAGATACCTCACGGTGAGCTGGCGTTGGCGGCGGCCGTAGACCATGCCCTGGGCGCTATCTGGGGGGCGGTGGGTGGCCTCCTGCTAGACCTAGCCTCGATTGGGCCGCTGGGTAGCAGCGCCCTTGCCCTGGCCGCGGTCGGCTACCTCAGCGGGTTCGGACAGGACGCCGCGTTGCGCGTGAACCGACTGCTTCCCCTCTTGGCGGCCTGCACGGGCACGGTTGTCTTCGATCTCTTTCATATGCTACTATTGCAGTTGTCCGGTTGGGACTTCAACTGGGTTATTGTGATCTACGAAATCGTATTGCCATCCTCTCTGCTGAACGTGGTAGTAATGCCGCTGGTCTACGGGTCAGTGTACTGGTTGGAGCGGCGCCTGAATCCGCGGGCCGAGATAGGATGGTAGGAGGGGATCGTAAGTGTTCGAAAGCCTTTCCGATCGCCTGCAGGCAACCTTTACCCGCCTGCGCGGCAAAGGAAAGTTAACTGAAAAGGATGTAGATGAGGCCCTGCGCGAAGTTCGGCTCGCCCTGCTGGAAGCGGACGTCAACTACAAGGTCGTCAAGCAGTTTGTGGCGAAGATCAGGGAACGCGCCGTGGGTGTCGACGTGCTGGAGAGCCTTACACCCGCTCAACAGGTCATCAAGGTCGTCAACGAGGAACTGATCAACGTCCTCGGCGAACCAGGCAAGCTGGATCTGGGCGGGGTGCCGCCGCACGTGATCATGCTCGTCGGTTTGCAGGGCGCCGGCAAGACCACCGTGGCCGCCAAGCTGGCTCTGCGCCTGCGCAAGCAGGGCCAGAAGCCCCTTCTCGTCGCCGCGGACGTACGCAGACCGGCCGCGATCCAGCAGCTAATCACGCTGGGCAAACAAATCGAGGTCCCGGTCTATAACGAGCAGGGCGGCTCGCCCCCGAACATCTGCGCCAACGCCGTCAAGCGAGCGCAAGAAACCGCGTCCTCGGTGCTCATCCTCGACACCGCCGGCCGCCTGCACATCGATGAGCAGATGATGGACGAGGTGGCGCAGGTCCGCAAGAAGACGACCCCGCAGGAGGTGCTCCTCGTGGCCGACGCGATGACGGGCCAGGACGCCGTGCGCGTGGCCGACGAGTTCAACCAGCGGGTGGGGCTCACGGGGCTTATTCTGACGAAGGTGGACGGCGACGCCCGTGGCGGTGCGGCGCTATCCATGCGCTCCGTAACGGGGGTTCCCATCAAGTTCCTCAGCGTGGGCGAGAAGCTCGACGCCCTGGAGCAGTTCTATCCCGACCGCCTTGCTTCCCGCATCCTGGGCATGGGCGACATGCTCAGCCTTATCGAGAAGGCCCAGGAAACGATCGACCAGCGTGACGCCAAGGCCCTCGAGAAGAAGCTCCGCACGGCCTCCTTCGACCTCGAGGACTTCCTGAAGCAGATGCAGCAGATCAAGAAGATGGGTCCGCTGAGCCAGATCCTGGAGATGATTCCGGGACTGTCGGGGATGGTGCGCAAGCTCCCCGCCGAGGCCATGGACGAGAAGCAGATGAGGCGAGTAGAGGCTATCATCTACTCAATGACGCCGGAGGAACGTCGTCGCCCCGACTTGCTCGACGGCAGCCGTCGTCGCCGCGTGGCCCGCGGCAGCGGTGTCTCTCCTCAGGAGGTCAACCAGCTGCTCAACCAATTCAAGCAGATGCAGAAGATGATGCGGGCGGTGGCCACCCAGCAGGGCAAGGGGCGAGCCGCCCCCAAGTTCCCGATGCAGTTCTAGCTCTTCTCATCTTTCGCGAGACGGCGCAACACACCCGAAGCCGTCTTGGCCGAGCGCGTCCAGGTGAAATCGGCGGCGCGGCGCAAACCGCGCCGCCTTAGTTCGTCCCGCGTCTCCTCATCCCCCAGCACTCGCCTCAGAGCATTGGCCAGGCTCGCCAGGTCGGTCGGATCGACCAGGATTCCGGCCTCGCCGACGACCTCAGGCAGGGCCCCCCGGTCGGACGCGACCACCGGGGTCCCCGTCACCATCGCCTCCAGAGCCGGAAGCCCAAAGCCTTCGTGCAGCGACGGAATCACCACCGCCTCGGCCAGATGGTACAGCGCCGGCAGATACCGCTCGTCTACAGACGCCAGTTCGTGCACCCGCACGCCGGAGCCGAGCTCGTCCAAAGCGGCGGCCACGTCGTCGGCATACCTTCTCTCGGACGCCCCCACCAGCACCAGACTATGGGGCACCTCCGGCTGAATCATGGCGAAGGCCCGGACCGCCGACCCCAGGTTCTTGTGTGGGCGGCGGGCCCCGACGGCGAGGACATACCTCTCCGGCAGCGCCAGCGCCTGCTTGGCCTCCGCCACCAGACGGCCGTCCGGCGACGGTCGGAACGTGTCCGCGGCTGCCTCCGACACGACAGTCACCCGGCCGGCGTCCGTGCCGTAGTGAGTCAAGAGCCGACCCTTGGTCGTCTCCGAGACGGCGAGGACGGCGGCCGCGACCTGTTGGGCGTGCCCTGCATACCGTGGCTTCATCGAGACTATGGCCCACAACCGCCCGCAGGCCTCGGGCATCATGTAGACGGACTTGACCGGCATGCGCATCATCTTGAGCTCGGTCCACAAGCTAGCGGTGCGCATGAAGCCCAAGATCATGTTGACGTCGGTCACAGCGCGCCCGAGTGTGGTAGCCATGAGTATGGGGTTGTTGCGGTGCATTATGCGATCGACGGAGATCCAGGGCTTCTTGATCTCCTTGCGGAACTCCTCGGTGTAGTAGCCGGTGTACTCCCCGAAGGGTCCTTCCTTGTGCAGGTCAT
>JAJZQK010000672.1 GCA_021847625.1 Chloroflexota bacterium | reverse complement strand
GACCCGTCCAATCTCCGAGAACGCCTGCTCCAGTGCCCCGGCATCGCAGGGATCGGCCCGCAGCGCGACCGACCCCGACGCCTTCAGCGCCGCGCTCAGCGCGGCCTCGTCCCGGTCGATCAGATAGACCTTGGCCCCCGCTTCGGCAAACCGCTCCGCGATGGCGCGGCCAACGGCCTGCGCCGCACCGGAAACCGCGACCACCCTGGACGAGAACGACTCAGCCATGCGTCGACACCTCCGATTCGACTCCGGCCCAGGGCACCCAGCCGCCGTCGACGCGCAGCACTTGGCCGCTGACATACGAGGCGCTGTCGGAAAGGAGGAAGGCGACGGCGGCGGCGATTTCGCTCGGCCAGCCGTAGCGCTCCAACGTCCCCTCCTTGACAACCTTGCTCTGGTCTATCGGCCGCGTGGCGACGAAGCGCGGGGTGATGATCGGGCCGGGCGCGACGGCGTTGACCCGCACGTTGTGCTTGCGCAGCTGGGCGGCGAGGGAACGTGTGTAGTGCGTGACGGCGGCCTTGGCCACGCCGTAGATGGCCCCCTCCTCGCGGCCGATGGAGCCGGCGTCGCTGCTGATGTTGACGATGCTCCCGGAACGCCGCTCGATCATCTCCGGCGCCACCTCGCGGCACATCATGATGCACGACAAGAGGTTGCGGTCGATCACGGCGCGGACGTCAGCCATTGGGATGAAGACGCAGTCGTTGGGCTGGGGCTTGCCGCCGCCCGGCCCGCCGGTGCCCTGAGCGCCGATGTCGCCCCCGGCGCAGTTGACGAGGTAGTCTATGTGGCCGTACTTGGCCCGCACTTCCCCGACAATGCGCTTCACCGCCGCTTCGTCGGTGACGTCTCCGTGTACCGGGATCACCTCGCTGCCGGTTTCGGCGGCGATGGCGCTCGCCACGGCGGCCAGCGATTCGGCCTCGCTGAAGGCGCGGCTGGAGGTGGGGCTGCTGCCGTGCACGACGATGGCCGCGCCCAGGCTCGCCAGGCGGGTGGCGATCACGCGGCCGATGCCCCGCGACGACCCCGTCACCAGGGCTACTTTGCCTGCCAATGGTTTCGCTGTCGAGTCCATTTCTGCCCTCACTAATGACTGATTTGGCCGGGAAGGCGACTGCCCCGTGCTGGGGTCACCGTCCCAGGACGTAGTGCATGCCGCCCAGCTGGCGGACGAGCCCCTTCAATTCCATCATCGCCAGGGCGCTCGAAACATCGGCGATGGCCAGCCCGGACTGGCGGCAAACCTCGTCTATGTGTTGCGGCTCCTGCGAGAGAACCTTGAGCAACGAGACCTCGACGGCGTTGCCTCCCTCGGCGGCCAGAAGCTCCCGCATCTCTAACTGCTGCGGCGCCGACGTCAGGTTCAGTTCGTCGAGGATGTCCTGGGCGCAGAGCACCAGCTTCGCCCCCTGCTGGATGAGCTTGTTCGTGCCCCGGCTGGTGCGGGCGAAGATCGGCCCCGGCACCGCCAGCACCTCGCGATTCTGCTCGAGGGCGAAGTCGGCCGTGATGAGCGCGCCGCTTTCCTCCCCCGCCTCGACGACGAGCGTGCCAAGGGAGAGGCCGCTGATGATACGGTTGCGCGGGGGGAAGTTGGCGGCGTCGGGCTTGGTGCCGAGTGGGTACTCGCTGACGACGGCTCCCTGCTCGCGGATGGCCTCGGCCAGGCGCTTGTTCTCGGCGGGGTAGATTACGTCGAGGCCGCTACCCAGCACGGCGACGGTTCGGCCGCCCACGTCGACGGCCGCCCGGTGGGCCACCGTGTCCACGCCCCTGGCCAACCCGCTGACGACGGTGACCCGGTTGGCGGCAAGGTCGGCGGCGAGCCTCTCCGCCGCCTCCCGCCCGTACATCGTCGCCCGGCGGGTACCGACGACGGCCACGGCCAATTCGTCGCCGGGGATGATCTCCCCATGCACGTACAGCACGGCGGGCGGGGCGTAGATCTGGCGCAGGCGCTCCGGGTAGTCCTCGTCGGCCAGGGTGATGGCGCGCACTCCACGTTGGTGAAGGAGGTCGACTTCTCGCGCTGGGGACACGCGCTCACGCGCGGCGAGGACGGCCTCGAGGGCGCGGCTCTCAAGGCCGGCGGCGGCCAGCTCGCTCGCCCGGGCCTGCCAGGCCTGGGCAAGGGATCCGAAGTAGTCGTAAAGCCGCTTTGTCTTGATGGGCCCAACGCCTGCGACGCGGTTGAACGCGACCCAGTAGCCGGTTTCCGGCGTCTCGCTGTCTGCCAACCCCAGACCTCCCCGCCTCGTCTTGCGCGAAACTCACGCTTATCATCGTGGCCGCCCACTGGCCGCTCCCTGCTGGCGTAAGGGCCGGACTCCGCGCCGGCCCCAGGGTTGTATGGTAGCACTCCGACCGTTCGCAGGACGACCCTCACCCTGACCCTCTCTCTAGAAGGGAGAGGGAACCCACGCTCGGCCTCCTGCCGGCGGGAGAGACGGCATTGGTAGGCACGACGGGCGGCCCCCGTGATGTCGGCCCGAGCGGTCGCTTGGCCGTAGGGGCTACCGGTGACCGGAGGAAGTCCCGCAGCGCGGGACGGTCGCCCTCTCACGCCTGGCCGCTGCCCGTGCCCTAGCCTGGGCTCGCTGTCTCCCCGAGGCCCTTGTCATCCCCGCGAAAGCGGGGATCCATTTCCTAGCAGGGCAAGGTACCGGATTGATTCCCGCTTCCGCGGGAATGACCGGAACGGGAGGCCACCAACGGCGGGCGAAAACGGCCCCGGCGTCGGCGTATCTACTGTTGTAGGGGCCAGTCCGCCTGGGAGTTTGTGACTTTTGCGATTTGGGGCGCCCGAACCGGCTCGTACAAGGACGTAT
>JAJZQK010000671.1 GCA_021847625.1 Chloroflexota bacterium | reverse complement strand
AAGCCCTGCAAGAATGCCAGCAGGCTGGCATCCGGCTAATTATGATCACCGGCGACCACCCGGTGACGGCCCACGCCGTCGCCGAGGGCCTCGGTTTGCCGCACGAGGACATCAATATCGGGCTCGGCGAGGACCTCAATGCCTCCGACGAAGTGGTAACAAGGGTAGCGCAGCGCGTGAATATCTTCGCCCGTACGCAGCCCGAACAGAAGTACCGCCTTGTGGAAGCGCTGCAGGGCCTGGGCCACGTCGTAGCGATGACGGGCGACGGCATTAACGACGCCCCGGCCCTCCGCAAAGCCGACATCGGCATCGCGATGGGCGAGCACGGGACGGAGGTCGCCCGGGAAGCGGCGAACCTCGTGCTCTTGGACGACAACTTCGCCACCATCGTCGGCGCGATCAAGAACGGCCGGCGAATCTTCGACAATTTGCGACGGGCCTTCTCCTACCTCATCGCCTTTCACGTACCGTTGTTGCTGGCAGCCTTAATCATACCTGTGATCGGGCTCCCTCTTCTGCTTCTTCCCATTCACCTGATCTGGTTCGAACTAGTAGTTCACCCCACGGCCGCCTTGACGTTCGAAGGGGACCCAGCATCGCCAGACACCATGCGCAGGCCGCCTCGCCCCCCGAGAACAGGCATTCTCCTCGCCGGCGATTTCGCGCGGGTATTCGTGGAAGGAACGTCCCTCTTCCTGGGCGTGTTCGCGCTGTACGTGATTCCGCTGTCGCAAGGAGCATCCGTGCCGCAGGCCCGGGCCCTAGCCATCACCACTCTCCTCCTCGGCCAGATGCTCATAGTGCTCGGGGAGCGCTCGTCAGGCCAGGCCCGGTGGCGAACCGGGCTGCGCGGCAATCGCAGCCTGCCGGCCGTGCTGGCTGCAACCCTGGCAAGTCTGCTACTGGCGCTATACGTACCTCCCGTGACCAGGCTAGTGGACATGTATCCGCTTTCGCTCGGCGAATGGGGCATCGCCGGTGCCGTGGCTCTTGTCTCGGTGCTCTGGCTTGAGCCACTAAAGGGAAGGTTAACCAATTGGCTAGCACCGTCCAGTTGACGTCGCCGCCGTGCGGCAAGCACCGCGGACCGCCCGTGCTCCGCTAGCCAAGTCCACCGGCTTCACGTTACCAAGCCGGCCCCGGCAGCAATGGGGGTTGATCTTCTGGGACTCGGCATCCGCCCGCACGGTCCGGCAGTGCCTGATGAAGACGTTCAGGTACGTCGCGACCGCCAGGGCGTCGGCGCCGTAGACCTCGTTGCCCAGGCCCCAGTACTTCACGCCGTAGGGCTCCGGATGGCCGTTCTGGCGCCGCATGTTCGCCCAAATAGGTGTTGCCAGTGCCGTTGCAGTACTCGACCCGGGCCTGGGCCTCGTCCAGCGTGCCGGTGCCCATGTTGACGCAGATGTAGGGCTCGGTACCCAGGCGCCGGCAATACTCCATGAACTCGTCGGTGCCGAAGCGGTTCGGCTCCTCCGAGTGCCAGGCCAGCTCCGTTCGCCGGGGGACGACGCTCCTTGGGCCCGACCCCGTCCAACCAGTGGTAGCCGCTGGCGAAGTTGCCCCCCGGCCAGCATAGCACCGGCACGCGCAGGGCCCGAATCGCCTCCATCACGTCCCGACGATACCCTTGGTCGTTGCTCAGGGGCGAGCCTTCGTCGTAGATGCCGCCGTAGATGCAGCGGCCAAGGTGTTCGACGAACCCGCCGAACAGCCGCCGGTCGACACGGCTAATCCTCCGGTCCAAGTCGATCTTGATCCTCGCTACGACTCCCCCCTTCGCCGATAACCAACAGTAGTTGCGCGGTCGGAATCGGGCTCACCGCCGAGGACACCGAGAACATGGAGAATGCCCGACTCCCTCCGTGTCCTCCGTGGTCTCCGCGGACAAAACCCGTCCACCGCCTAGGTCCTGGAGCCAATTACCACCTATCGACTCACATAAGTAGCGCTTTCCGTGTCAGACCTCTTCGCGGCCCCTCACTCGCCGAGATAGCCGACGAACACCGGGCTCGACCAGGCCATCTCCATGTCCGACTGCACGACCCGCAGCCAATAGGGGTTGATCCCGGCCGCCGGCTCGGCGTCGACGTGGGTGAAGGCCACCTCCCGCGCACCGGTACCCTTGTCCGGCACGAGCGAGAGGACGACGCGCCGGTTCAGGGCCCCTATCTCCAGCTCCTTGGGCCCTTCGGCGAGGTCGCCAAGGCGGCAGCGGAAGGTAAGTCGCTCTGCCGGGGCATAGGCCGTGCGCTTGGGCGTCCGTCCACCCTTCCCGGCGAAGGCCGGGCGGGCTACGAGCGCACAGGCGAGCGAAAGCACCAGGTCCGTGTCGGCATCCCCCTCAAGATCAAGCACGACGCCGCTTTGGTAGCCGCAGGTCACCGCGTGCCAGGTCAGCCCGCTCGGCCCGACATCGGCAACGTAGGACCGCGGACTATCGAACCGGATGCGCTCCACGGCGGCGATGCTGCCGTTGCCCACCCGCAGGCCGCCATCCCAGATGATGCCCGAGTAGCTGGTCTCGCGGCTGGCGCCATCCCAGGTGATCCGCACCCGCCTGGGGCTGGGCCGCAGGCCGAGGTCGTGTTCGTAGACCTTCTCAAGGCCACGATACAGTTCCACCACTTCTAGAGACGCCGTGCCGACGACACGAGCGGTGATTCGCGGCTTGTCGTGAGTCCGATAAGTTCCGCCCATTGGCCGTCCCTCGCCCTCGAGGTGCAGGAGCATGCGCGCCCCCGTCGTGGCGTAGCAGCGTTTGGCCATAATGCCGTTCAGTATGCCGTTGATCGACAGGTCCTCGGCATAGACGGCCGTAAGCCCACCCTTGG
>JAJZQK010000670.1 GCA_021847625.1 Chloroflexota bacterium | reverse complement strand
GGACAGTATCGTCAAGGAAGAGGGCCAGCCGCCGGGCGTGCAGGCGAACTACCTGACCACCGCTTGAGGGTTAATTCTCTTAACGACTAACGGCAGCTTTCTAACCAACTTATCTTATTGTAATCGGCCCGAAACGTGTGCTATAGTTCCGCAATGACCGCAACCGCGGCTGAGAGGGACGTATCTTGGCGGGATTCCTGAGCACACTTCTCGAGGCCAGCCGACGCAACCGGAGCCTAGTCTGCGTGGGACTCGATTTCGACCCCCGGCGGATACCGTCCTCGTTGGCCGGAGAGGGCGACCCGTGGTTGATCTTCAACAGGGCAATCGTCGAGGCAACCGCCGATCTGGTCTGTGCCTACAAGCCTAACCTCGCGTTCTACGAGGCCCTGGGCGTCGACGGTCTGGACCTGCTTTCCCAGAAACTGGAGGTCCTCCCCGAGGACATCCCGGTCATCGGCGACGCCAAACGAGGCGACATTGGCCATACCTCCGCCGCCTACGCCCAGGCCCTCTTCGACGGCTTCGGCTTCGACGCCGTGACCCTCAATCCCTACCTCGGCCTGGAGGCGCTAGAGCCATTCTTGGCCTACGCCGATAAGGGCGCTTTCGTCCTCTGCCGCACCTCGAACGCGGGAGCGCGGGAGTTCCAGGACCTCCTCGTCCAGCCGTCGCCCGAGCAGCCCGCCATGCCTCTCTACGAGTTAGTGGCGCGCCGGGTGGTGGCAGCGAACGAGCGCGGGAATCTTGGGCTGGTGGTGGGCGCTACTTACCCGGAGGAGCTTGGCAGGGTGCGCGCCCTGGCGCCGGACCTCCCGCTCCTGATCCCTGGCGTCGGCGCCCAGGCCGGCGACCTCGAGCGTTCGGTGCGAGCGGGCGTCGACTCGCAAGGCGAGCGCGCCGTCATCAATTCCTCTCGCCAGATACTGTACGCCTCTTCCGGTCCGGATTTCGCGGCGGCAGCGCGCCAAGCCGCGCTGGCCTTGCGCGACGAGATCAACAGGTACCGCCAATGGTAATGGAGATCCGCCTCGGCGACGTCGTCCGCCTTCGTAAACCGCACCCGTGCGGCAGCTACGAGTGGGTAGTCGTCCGCCTCGGCGCCGACATTGGCATACGCTGCCAGAAGTGCGCCCACCGTGTCCTCCTGCCCCGCAGCACGTTCGAGCGGCGGGTCAAATCCTTTGTCTCGCGCGGGGAGCCTGCTCCGCGCCCAGAGGAACCAGCGTAAGTGCGTGCGGAGACTGTCGAGAAGAGACAACGCGGCTTGAGTGCCGTCCATCATAGCGAACAGAAAGCCCCTGGTACTATCGTGAAGCATGCTTCGCTTGATAAGGAAGATCCGGCGGCGGTAGAAGATCTTGCCCAGAGCAGGGCGTCAGTGCTGAGGAATCGGCATTTCGTCCTTCTCTGGCTGGCGCAGGCCGTATCGCAGACGGCTCAGAACGCCATCTGGTTCGGCCTGCTCATCGTCGTCGAAGAGCGAACCCACTCAACCACCCAAATGGGCTTTGCCGTCCTCACGACCATCCTGCCCTCCATCTTTCTTGGGATGGTGGCAGGGGTATTCGTCGACCGGCTGACCAAGAACAGGGTGCTGGTGGCGACCAACTTCCTGCGGGCCGTCGTCGTGCTCGGCTATCTGCTATACGACCGGGCGCTGGTCCTGGTGTTCCTAGTCAACCTGGTCTCTTCCACGATTACGCAGTTCTTTGGACCGGCGGAAGCGGCGAAGATACCCCAGCTCGTGGGACGGCGGCAGCTGATCACGGCGAACTCGCTCTTCAATCTGACCTTCAACGGCGCGCAGCTAGTGGGGATGGTCCTGCTGGCCCCCCCGCTCGTGAAGATCTTCGGTCCGGCAGCGGTATTCACCGTCTCGGCGGTAGCGTTCGCCGTGGCCGGAGTGCTCGTCACTCAGCTGCCGCCTGAACCGCCGCCCACGCAGACCCTGCAAGGGCTGGACAAGTCGGCTCTTGCCCGGCACATGTGGCACGACATCAAGGAGGGCTGGCAGTTCATAACCTCCGACCGGCGTACCTCGCTGGCGATGCTCCACCTAACCATGGCCTCGGCCCTGATGCTCATCGTGGCGATGCTAGCACCCCGCTACGTCGTCGCGGCACTGGGCATCCGTGCCGACGACGCGGTCTACGTCCTCGCCCCGGCGGGTTTGGGGGTGCTGGTGGGGACGACCACGATGAGCCGCCTTGCTGGTCGCTTCGCCAAGGAGAAGATGGTCGCCGCCGGGCTGTTGGCGATGAGCGTCTTCATCCTCCTCCTCTCTGTCGTGCGCGGCGTCGCCGACTTGGTGCTGGCGCCCGCGCTAGGCCTGCTTGGGATGCATACCGGCGTCGCCGTCGTCCCAGTCGTAATGGTGTTTGCCGCCGTCCTGGGCCTGGCTCTGTCGTTGGTGATCATCCCCTCGCAGACCATCCTGATGGAACGAGCACCGTTGGCCTCCCGCGGCAGGATCTTCTCCGTGCAGATGGTACTGGGGAACGTCGCTTCGGTGGCGCCGCTCCTCTTCATCGGCACGATGGCCGACCTGTTCGGCGTCAACGTCGTCATCGCCCTGCTGGCGGTGGGGATCTTCGGCATCTGGGGCGTGAGTACCGAATGGTTCGCCCTCAGAATTCCACGCCGGTCACACGGTATCGGCGACAAGTAACCCCCACTCACCCGAATCACCCCGCGAAAGGGCCCGAGCCCGGGGATGGTTCGCCGACAGAGTGACAGTCTAGTGAAGGCGGACTCCCCAGAGATCGTCATGCCCGCGCAAGCGGGCATCCAGGAAATCCGCCGATGGCTGCCTGGACCCCCGCTTTCGCGGGGGTGA
>JAJZQK010000669.1 GCA_021847625.1 Chloroflexota bacterium | reverse complement strand
TCTACCGGGCTCTCCTCGCCCAGGCTCCTGCCAAGCTGCAGCCCGAGGGAGCGCTGCTGCTGGAGATAGGGTCCGCGCAAGCCAGCGCCGCCGCGGGGCTGGCCCGAAGCGCCTTCCCCGACGCCGCCGTCGACGTCGTCCCGGACCTGGCGGGCCTCCCGCGCGTCCTGCGCGTGTTGACGGTAAGCCCCGATTCGCGCTAGTCAAGATGCAGGCTAGGCGTTGGCGACCTAAGGAAGGAGGGCACGTGCGTAGGGGCTACCGTCGGTCGCCCGCTTCGTGCCTGGACAAGGATTGTCCTATTAGCAACCCGCCGCCGAGCGTGGGTTCCCTCGCCCTTTCAGGGAGACGGTCAGGGTGAGGGTCGTCCCAGCGCTCGCCCCTACAAGTACCGGATGGATCCCCGCTTCCGCGGGGATGACCCCGGTCGGCCGTTGGATCCGCCCACTGCTCGAGATGGATCCCCGCTTCCGCGGGGATGACGAAGGCCGACGTTGGGCGGCCACCCAGGGCTAGGGCATGGACAGCGGCCAGGCACCAGGAGGGCGACCGTCCCGCGTTGCGGGACTTCCTGCGGTCGCCGGTAGCCCCTACGGCCAGGCGCCTGCCTGCAATGGATAAATCGGCAACAGGCAACAGCGTGTTGAGGATTAGTGCGAACACCGACCCTCAGAGTCCCGCGGTACCCCGGTCGTCGAGACCAGTGGTCCACCGACGACGCTGTATCTTCCCGGCTCTCCCAATAGGGAACCCCTGCTACCGCCTGGCACAGGCGGCCACATGGTGTGCTACAATAGGGCCTCGCTACGCCCGGGGAGGAAACAACAACAATGCCCGAATGGAACCCCTTTCAAGTCGCGCTGCTGGTTGGCTTCGTCGGCGGCAGCCTGTGGTCACTGCGCACCGTCGTGAAGAACCATGAGATAGCGGGAGTCTGGATGGTCATCGAGAAGCGCTTCTGGCGCTCGCTGGCAGTGGGCTTCGCGATTGCGTTCGTTCTCTTCGGCTTGCTGGCCATGCTACTGTCAGGCCTCGTCTGGGTAATACTCGGCATTATATCGTAAGCCCAGCGAGCGCTAGTCTACTTCTCGCGGACGACGCACCTATGATCTACGATCGCTACGCCGAGGTCTACGACACCTCGGGCCAGATCCATTTCAGCCTGCGCATGATCTCGTACCTCGCCGACCTTCTGGAACGGCACGGCTGGCAAGGGGAGACGACGCTCGACCTGGCCTGCGGCACGGGCACCCTGGCCCTCTCCTTCGCCCAGCGGGGCCTGCGCGCCTACGGCGTCGACGCCTCCGCCGCCATGTTGAAGGCCGCGGAGGCGAAGGCCCACGAACTGGAGTTGCACGCCGAGTTCAGCCAGCAGGACATGCGCGACTTCCGGCTGCCGGAAGCCGTCGACCTCGTGACCTGCTGCTACGACAGCCTCAACTACCTCCTGTCGATCCCTGACCTGACGGCCACCTTCCGCCGCGTGCGCGAGGCGCTGCGCCCGGGGGGGCTCTTTGCTTTTGACGTGAATACGCCCTGGCAGTACGAACACCTGGGCTGCGGCACCCATTTCGCGGAAGGCGAGGGCGTGGCCATAGTCATCGAGTGGACCTATGACGAAGACGCCCGCTTCGCCACGATCGCCATCACCGGCTTTGTCCGGAAGGGCGAGCTGTACGAGCGGTTCGCCGAGATGCATGAGCAGCGGGCGTACGCCGAGGAGGAGATAGCCAGCGCTCTAGCCGCGGCCGGCCTCGAGGAGGTAGCACGCTACCACTGCTTCGGTTTCGACCCTCCCGGTCCTGAGACACCGCGCACGATGTGGGTAGCCAGGCGTCCCCTGCCAGAATCGGGCCCGCCCGAGGGCTGACTCTTGGACGGCCGGAAGACCAAATTGCCCGGCCCCGTCCTTGCTGCAGGGCCAGCTGGTGGAACAGTCCAGCTGCCGCTCTGCCGTCATTCGCCTGAAAATGGCTGCTCCTGCTAGGATACGTAGGGGCGGACGGCTCTGTCTGCCCCGGGGCCGGCACGGAGTCCGGCCCCTACGGTAGCAGGCGGGCCGTCGCAGGGCCGTTTTCATCGGACGTTGGTGGCCGCCAGGTTCCGGTCATTCCCGCGGAAGCGGGAATCCATCCGGTGCGCGGCCATACCAGGGGCTGGATCCCCGCTTGCGCGGGGATGACGATGAGCCGATGGGCCACGTTGAGCGGGACTTCGCTGGATCCCCGCTTGCGCGGGGATGACGTGGATACGTGGCCGGGCGCGTGGGGCGCTCGTCCTGGATCCCCGCTTGCGCGGGGATGACGTACTCCCGCGTGGCCGCGAAGGGGCGTCGGCAGAGCCCGCGTGACCCCTCCCAGAAGCGAGCGCCCAGGCGGCAATGGCTACGCCGGACCATCTAGACAAAGCCGAGGCCAGGCCCAATGGACAGCGGGCCTGGCCTCGCTTCGTGAACCGGGTAAGGCAGATTCGGCGATTACTCGCCCCCGGCCGCGCTTTGGGCGGTCACGGTTGGCGCTGCGGCCATGTTGTTCTGGGCCCAGGTGAGCCGCGCGGCGTCGTAGAGATAGGTCACCGTCGTGGCCTCTGCCGTCTTCTGGTCCGAAAGCCACTTCTGGTAGGCGACAGAGCGCAGATAATCCAGCATCTGCGGGTCGATATCGCGGTCGGCCGCCTTCTCCACCACCTTGATAATGTGGTAGCCGTACTGCGTCTGCACGACGTCGCTCATCTGGCCAGGCTCCAGGGCGAAGGCCGCCTTCTCGAAGTCGGGGTCCATCACGCCGCGCGGGAACCAGCCGAGGTCGCCGCCTTTGTCCTTGGTCCCAGTGTCTTGGGACA
>JAJZQK010000668.1 GCA_021847625.1 Chloroflexota bacterium | reverse complement strand
TGAATGTTAGGAGAGCGACCAGCCAATCCGGAGTTTGTGCCAGGTCGAGGCGTCGTGGTAGGGCGGCGCCCTGTCTATCCTTTGGTCTCAATCATCGTGAGCGATACAGAACCCGTCTGTCTCGTAGACCGCAAGCGCCTACAGCATCTCCTAGCCCTCTTCCAGAGATGGATTGGTACAGGAGAAGCGTGTCAGCAAATAGAAAGCTTGTACACGCACTTTACCTACAGGGTTGCTTGCGCGGAGGTGCGCCATGATCGGCACCCTTCTTCGCGATCGCCGTACCGAGATCGGCATGAAAATCCGCGATCTGGCGGCCCTCGCGGGCATGAGCGCACAACACCTCCGCGACATCGAAGCGGGCCGCAGGGACCCCAGCTTCAAGACCCTGCTCTTACTGACAGATTTGCTTGCTGTGCCGTCGTCAGACTGGCTGGTGGAATACCTTGCCCAAGAGAGCCGCCTGCTTCCGCTGATCCAAATGGGCGAGCACTTCCTGCAAGCTCGGGACATGGCCGGGGCGCGGCCGGTCCTGGAGCGCCTCCGTTCGCTGCGCGTAGCCCTGCGCGACAATAGACGATACCAGGGGCGTGTGTATCATCTGTGGGGAGTTCTCGCCTACCAAGAAGGGAATTACGCCCGATCGCTAGTGTGGTTTCTGCGAGCAGAGAAAGCGGCAAAGCGAACTAATGATGTAGCGAAGAGCGCGGACGCATCATATAACGCAGCGCTTGCCATGATGCGTACAGGCCGCTGGTTCCGGGCTGCCATGAAATTCGACGAGGCCGCGGAGGCTTTTCAGTCGGTCGGAGACCTACATAAGGTGGGTTACTCCCTGCTGACCAAGGCGAATGCTCTCAAGGGAATGCAGTCATACAGAGAAGCACTCCCCGTGTACCATCGGGCTGCCCACTTCCTACGTGGGGACGCTTGGTATTTCGATGCCAGGCTCGGGGAGGCCATCTGCCGGTGGAGCGCTCAGTCACCCGAGGGCGCCCTGGCTCTTCTGACCGACCTCGAGAAACACGCCATGGACCCCGATCGCAAGGCCAGATACCATCACAACCTTGGTGTCATCTACCGTCAACTCGGAGATCTCCAGGATGCGCTCGGCCACCTCGCTATTGCTCTGGAGGCCCTGTCCCCGGCCCCACCGCTCCGGCCGGACTCCTACGCTGAGATGTGCCTCTGCCGGGCTCTGACTGGCGATAGACATGGGGCCAGGGACATGCTGAATCGTTTCTTCGCCTTCGACGGAACAAAGGACCCGCAGGACGTCCTAGCGATGGCGATCATCTCGGGCGTGCTGGGCTACGGTAAGCTGTTAGAGCCCCTTCCCCGGTATGTGACGGACGGCTACGAACAGCGTATATCCGCGGCGGTGTCGTTTCTGCAATCGCAAAGCAGCCAACTTCGGCCGCAGATCTGAAGAGGGAAGTTCAAGGGGCGCCCCGTCCATGGAGGACGCAGGTGCCCCTCTTCGCGCATGCCCGGGCCTTACGTGGCCAACCGCATCAGTACGGTGCCGGCCGCAATCAGCACAGCACCGAGCACATACAGCCAGATCCGGTTGCGAGGCACATTCCCCACCTCCCTGCCCAAAACATAGGCACCCTCGCGGCTGTCTTAGCGCCTCCTCAGGCAGACGGCGATTCTACCACCTGCATGGCGGGTTTTCGTGGTGCGCGAGTGTCCCTGTCTCCTAGTAGCATCGTCGCGACCAGAAATCCTAAGGAATTTCACCTCGACGCCAAAAATGGCGGCATGCCCCCGCACGATGTCTCCTTTGGCAGGAGACTGATGGCGGGAGGCGATGCAGGAATGACGCCTTACCGGGGAAACGGAGAGATGGCCTCGGGCTCCAGCGGCCCCCGAACCGAAAGCGACCTGGTGCTGGCTGCGCGAGCCCTCGCCGTGCGCGCCCATGCGGGACAGACGAGGTTTGGGACGAATGCGCCCTATATCACCCACCCCGCCGCGGTGGTTCACATCCTCGAACAGGCCGGGGAGAGGCGCCCGCACATGCTGGCTGCCGCGTGGCTGCACGACGTTGTCGAAGACAGCGATGTGGCCCTCTCCACGATCGCCGCCACCGCTGGTCCCGAGGCGGCGCGTCTCGTCGACTCTCTTACCAAACGGCCAGACCTCCCCGAGGACGAGTACTATCAGCGGATCTTCGCATCGGCAGAGAGCACGGAGATCAAGCTCGCCGATCGCATCCACAACCTTCGAGAAGTTGCGGCCAAGGGGCCAGAGGCTGCCTGGGCCTACTCTCACGAGACCCTGTGCGTCTTCAAGGCAGCGCACCATTGCCCGACGCTGGTTGCGCTGCTCCTGGAGGAGGCGTGGAACCTCCTGGACCGCATCGGTGGGCGAGGCACGAAGCGCCCAGACGCGGCAAAGGCACCACTGCCATCGGTGGCGCAGGTCTTGTTCCTGGAGGCGCTCGCTAGCTACGGGGGCGCCCAGGCCGCGTGGCTCACGACAGCATCGGAGACAACCGTGCGCACGTGCGAGCGGCATGGCTGGATACGTGTAGATACCGGGCCCGATGGGAACCAGCTGCACGCCTTGACCGAGGCGGGCCGCGCGGCTCTCGCAGCCTGCCACTCGAGGAGCTAGAATCCGCCGACGGCCGCAGGTGCGTGCCCGCGGCGGCAGACTGGAGGCGGAACCACCGCAGCGGAGGTGCGGCCATGCGCCACAGGATTCCGGAAGGACAACAGTACCTGTTCAGCTCCGAGGCCCCGATCCTCTCCCCCACTCCCGCGACCGTCACCAGAATCGCGAGCAATTCCGATGTGCGCGACGTCGTCCGTGATGTCGTCCGCCGCCTGGAGCGCGTTGCGATG
>JAJZQK010000667.1 GCA_021847625.1 Chloroflexota bacterium | reverse complement strand
TACAAGGTCCATCCCCGCGGGCGCGGGGGAGCCTCTGAAGGTCGACGGCGCAGCGTATGCCAATCTTACCATCCAAGTGCGCCTTTGGCGTACATCGCCGCGTTGTGACCCCGATTCAACTGTGTGTTAAATTATCAAGGTTCAGCGGGGCCCGGATCGGGCGCCTGCAAAGAAAAATACCATCGTATTCTTCGATCTCTTCCTGGGGCGTGCCGAGGGTCAGGATTCCTTGGCCGCCTGGAGCCTTTGAGTCGGTCCACGTCATGAGCACGCTCCCATCCCCGATTTCGAGATACCAGTCCGTGAGCACGCCCCAAACACGGTCGCGGACCCCTCGGGTCATGCCGGGGCTGGTATAGACGCCAGGGGCGATCTCGAGCATGCAGGAGGCGAGAAACCCACGGAAGCGCAAAGCTACGTCACGTGTGACGATGATCGTCATTTTTCTTCCAGCAGGCTCTTGATGCGGTCTATCATGCCCTGAATGAGCTTGGCATCCTTGAAGACTCTGCGTGCGTGGTGCCGAACGAGGCGCTCGAGTTCCTTTTCGCCCTGGGCCATGGCATCCCGGGCGGCGGCGAACGCCACTGGCAGAGTGACGCTGTCTCGGTAAAGATCCGCTATGTCGAGGCAGAACGAGAGCCCCGAGTCCTCGTGGATGAACCCGAGTTGCGGGATGGTACCAGTGACGGCAACGGAAACCATTGCAGCCGCCTCTACTGCCGTCGCAGCGTGATTGACGGCCTGATTCGGAACGTCGGCCGCGCCCGGATCCTGCCTGTCATAGCGCCGCCCCTTCCAATCAATCCCGAATTGCTGCGCAATGCGCCGATAGGTCTCGCGGGCTCGGTGCCCCTCCATACCCCTCAAGACGGCGATATCGGCCTCGGGAAAGATCTCACCGAGCCGCCAGGCATACATCCTTCTTGCGACGTCGACGCGGCCCTCTCCCCCCTCGGCCCAGAGTGCCGCCTGGCGCCGGGCGAGCGCAGAATCATCCGGCCCAAATGGCATGCTGGCGTACAGTCGCACTCCCCCGTCACCGGTAGCCACCAGGCCGGTCCCGTGTCGAGCGAGCAGTCGCAGCGCATCGTGGCTGACGGTCGTCCCCGGTTGCAGCATCAAGCACGACACCATCTGGAACGGGATGGCATAGTCGCCAGCGGGAAGCTCGCCATCACCCGCCGTCACGAACCTGAGGGTTCCGGCTTCTACCGTGAGGTTGCCGCGCCCAAGCCACATCAAGCCGTGGCGATCGCTCTCGGGTATCCTGGCGGTATCCAGTCCCAGCCGCCCCCGCAGCATCAGGCCTCCGGGCGCTTGAGCAAGAGCATGCCAAACCCGAAAGCGCGGTGTCTGCCGAGGCCTCTGGAGAGAAGAGAGAGAAATCGCTCGCCGTCGGTGACCTCCAGTAGCCCTTCAAAGGTAGCATCGGGCCTCAGCGTCCCTCTTGCCATACGTTTCTCACCTTGGGTCCGCCGGGTCATCTTTTCGAGCTTGAAGGCGCTCATCCTGGAAACCAGGATGTGGCCTCCCCCATGGCGTTCGACCTCGTCCTGCAGCCACTGCCTGTACACGTCTTCACGGTCGACCGGCACGGCTGGATCCGCAACTTGCCTGCAGCGCCGGAGAAAGGCGTCGACCTCGGCGCCCTTGCGATTCTTGGGGCCGCCAGCTGACATGAGAACGACCGGGCAGATTCGCACCTTGAAGCTGAGAACCTGTCCGACAGGGAAGGTTTCCGGGAGTGGCTTGGATGCGATGCTGGACGGGGTCAGAGAGGGCAGGCCCAGGCGATCGCTAGCAGCTGCTCTTGCCAGCAGGATGTCGGCCGCCCGAGCACTGTACCCGAGGATCGTCACCTCTCGACCGGCCCCGCTTTCGATGTGAAACGGCTTGGGGGCCTCATCCCCAAAGAGCTCACCCAGCAAGCAATGCGCCAGGTAACCGAGATCGGCCTCGGCTACCGGCAGGTGGCGAGCCTTTCCGAGGGCAAAGAGGCGGTCGGCGGGAAGGCGCAATCGCACCATGTGCAGTTGCTTTACGGCGGTGCTCGTCGTCATGCTATGCTCGCTCCTTGATTTCGATCGTCCCCACGCGCACGAACCGGCGCCCGCCGTGTACCTGCTGGCGCCAGTCGCGCTCATCCGTGGTGGGCAGCAACGCAGAGGGTTGGCCCGACGAGCCGTCTTCGGCGGGCCAAGAAGCCTCGAAGGTCTGCCGCCCGTCTAACCTCCATCCGGGCAGCAGCGGCGCCTGACGCAAGGCCTCGAGCAGGTCGTTCGCCTGAACCCGACCCAGCGCGATCGGACCGGAAGGCAAGCAGGCCTTCCGGCCAAGGAACAGCGGCCGTTCGGGCGACTTGAGTGCAGCTTCGAGGTCAGCGACGGCGGGCGCCACCTCTGCTGGTTCGAGCCTCAAGGCGACCGTGAAGACGGCGTCCGCCCAGTAGTCGCGGTACCGGATGTGGGTGCCCTTGGACGTGCCGCCGTCCCGCCCCTGGGGCTCGTGGCGGGTGGTCCAGCCCTCGGCCAGGAAGTCCTGGCCGAGATCAACGGTCTGAAAATCGGTGACCTTCGTGCCCGGTCGGTCGCAGCGAGACGCTACCTTCAGCCGCCCCTGCAAGGCTTCGAGGCGGGCGGCATCGCGGTGATCGTAACCGAGGGCGTTGCCGAGCAGCCCGGTAATCATCGACCGTGCCGGAAAGCGCTGGATGACCCCGAGGTTGTCGACGATGGGCGCCCCGAAGCTCAGCAGAGGGGCGTCGAGGCGGAGCAGAAGGACATCGAACATCACCGAGTCCCCGCCGGGAGCGCATGGCGAGCCCCGCCGATGCGCTCGGCCATCCACTTGGCGAG
>JAJZQK010000666.1 GCA_021847625.1 Chloroflexota bacterium | reverse complement strand
ATGGCCGGCGATGACCTCGCCATTGCGGCGAGCGAGGATCGGCGAGCCGAACCCGAACCGCCGGATGCTGTCGGCGACCTTCTCGACCGCCGCGTCGTTCTTCCGTGGGTTCTTGTCCCAGGGCTGCAGATCGGCAATCGGGATCCAGACGGCGGCCACCTCGGGCGCCGCCGGATCCTCTGTGCCCTTCAGCACCCGGACCTTGGCCACGGATTCGTCAGGCGGGCGTCAGAAGCTGCAGGCAGCAGGCGGCGCCGGGACCAGGTCGTGCTTACCATAAGCCCGCGGGTGGCGGTAGCTCAGGTGCGACAGCGTGCTGGTGACCAGGGCGATCTTGCCGCGGTCGCCGGCCAGAAGCCCGCCCGGATTTTGAGAGTGACGGTAGATGTTCCAGTCCGTCGCTTCTCGATCGTTCGTGCCATCCCAGCGGTTGCGTCTCCCCCGCCGGGTCTTGCCACCTCTGGTCGCCATATCTATCTCCTTCTCTTGATCTCCGGGCACACGAAGACCGACGGGGTGCCATAGCTTCGCCCCTTCGGGGTCGCTTGCCGCGCCGTGTTCCAGTGCGAGCCGGCCCCGACCAGGAGCTGTATTGTCAGACTGCTGGTAGAACGCGCCTACCAAGCCATTCTTCTGGCGTCCTGGCGCCCTTAGCCGAGTTACAGTGCAAGCAGGCGGGAACGACGTTGCTTGCGGTATGGCCACCGCCTCGAGAGAGAGGGACTAGGTGGTCCATCGTCAGGTCGGCCTTGCCGCCGCAGTAGACGCAGGCGTTGCCGCACTTGGCAAGAATCCTCTCCCATTGCTGGGCAGTCAGGCCTTGGACGATGTTGTTGTCGATGATGCCTGCTATTTTCCGTCGCTTGAGCTCTCTGGCAGCGCTCCGGTTCTCGAGTCTCCAAATACGGGCTTGGCGCCAAGCCTGATCAGCGAGCGCCTCCCCCGGACTGGCGAAGATCCTCCTTGTGTTCAGGATCGTCTGCACGGAACGCAGTCCTTGCCACTTTCCACCACGCTTTCTCGTTCCTCGCCTGGTCTTCGCCAACGTGACCTCTTCCTTCGATCTGTCAGAAAGTGCAGGGCCCCCGAGCGCGCACAAGGCTGGCTGACGTAAGCGGGGAGCGTATTGTGCCCGGTCAGGCCAGGGACGCCTACCCCCTGTTCAGACTCTGAAGCGAGCATAGGGGCGGTTCCGAGGGGACGTCCATGACGAGTGGGGAATCTCGCGAACTTTTCTTCGCCGACCAGAGGGTGTGACGATGGTGCGCGATCGCGTGACGATGAGGGAACCATCGTCACACGCCATGAAGGCTGACTGCTACGCGTTTCAGGCTTGGACGTTACGATGGGGGCCAGGATTCCCCTTCCCTTGGCCCCCTGCGTCGGCGCTGACAAACGGAGAATTCCCTGCCAATCAGAGATGTTGGAAACTATCGTCACATCGTAACGGTGCTGGCCGAAACGCACTCAGGGAGCCGAACGTAGGGCGTGACGATCGAAGAGCACATCGTCACGCATCGTCACGCATCGTCACGCATCGTCACGCCCAGCCGTCTGCTAGATTAACTCGACGACCGATCTACAACCCCCGGACCGGTGCGCCTGGCGGTGAAGCGAGGACCGCCGCAGTTGCGAGTTACGACGGCCCTCTCATCTGGATGAGCACCCGACTTAGAGGTACTCACCGGGTATGGGGTCATGCGTAACCGTTCAGGGGAGTGGGGCCTTTTCTCCATGTTGACATCATGCTAATGTCGTTGAGTAACCAGCTGCGGGCACGAGCCCATCATCGCCGAACTTCGCCAGGCTTTGGCCGAGGAGGACGCTCGGATCGCTGCGCTTGAGACGACCGTCCAGGAACTGACGGCAACCGTGGAGAAGCTGACGGCCACCATCGAGGAGCTCCGAGCCCGCCTCGACAAGAACTCTTCGAATTCGAGCAAGTCGCCATCATTGGACCTGCCCGGTACGAAGAAGACGCCAAAGAAGCAGCCATCCGGCCGGAGGCCCGGTGGGCAACCGGGCCACCCGAGCAATCACCGAGCTCTTGTGGACGATCCGGACAAGGTCGACGATGTCTTTCCCGAAACGTGCGGGCATTGTGGGGGTGAGCTGGTTTCCGATGACGAGGTCGTTGGGGACGAACCTGTGCGCCACCAGGTGATCGACATTCCTCGACCGCGGCCCATCGTCGAAGAGCAGCGGCTTCATCGCTGCCGTTGCCCAATTGTGGCCGCACGACCCCAGCAAGGCTTCCCAAGGGCATGCCCTCGGGAGGATACGGGCCCGGGGTCAGGGCCACGGTCTCCATGCTGTCGGGGCGCTTCCGCCTGACGCGGCGCGAGGTGTCCCGGGTGATGGCCGACCCTCTTTGCTGTCAGCATTTCGGTCGGCTCGGTTCAGAAGATCAACGAGGAGGTTTCTAGCGTCGCCGCTGGCCCCGCCGACGAGATCGCCAAAGTGGCCCACGGCCAAGACGGTCAACGCCGACGAGACGCCTTTCCCCCACCAGGGGAAGAAGTCCTGGCTGTGGGTGGCGAGCTGCCCCACGGCCACGATCTTCAAGCTGCACCGGAACCGCAGCGCAGAGGGGCTCGCGTCTTGCTCGTGGTCGGTGGGTGGGGAGGGGCCGGTGAGAATCGCCTCGAGCCAGTCTGGGGGCTCGCGGTTCTCTCGGATAAGGATGCCGTTTGGCCGCTCGACCCTGGCTCGACGATCGGCTATCCTTTGGCACCCCGCTGATGGCAAGCGCGAGATCTTGGAGCTGCTCGCGTGGGCGAGTCCGGATTTAGGTCACGTGCCAGGTGTGCTTGGGCAATAAGCAGCCTGGGGTGATCCTTAGGGATCTAGGGCAACATACGGGGGAACGA
>JAJZQK010000023.1 GCA_021847625.1 Chloroflexota bacterium | reverse complement strand
GGGCGCTGGGCGCCACCTCCAGGCCGAACTCACGACAGGCTAGTGACTGCCGCTCGTCCCGGGGGGGAACGAAGTATACGATTGTATTGTAGAGATCGAGGAAAACCGCTCTAATCATAGGCAAGTACTGCCGGCGTCAACACGAACGACGCCGGCAGCATCTAGGTCAACTAAATTCAATTGTAGGGCTAATGCGAGGCCCCCGTCAACGCGGCCTCGCTGTGATGGCGCGCATCCATCAGCTTGTTGAGGGCGTTGACATAGGCCTTAGCCGCGGCGAGGATTATGTCCGTGGAAGCCCCCCGCCCCGTGAAGACGTGGCCGTTGTCGCGCACCTTGACGGATACCTCCCCCAAGGCGTCGATGCCGGCCGTTACCGCCTGCACGGAGAACTCGTTGAGCTGGATCGGCATGCCCACAAGGCGGTTCACCGCCTTGTAGACGGCGTCGATCGGCCCGTCGCCGTGGGCGGCATCCACCAGCTCCTGGCCATTGGGGTCGATCAACCTCACCGTCGCCGTCGGGATGGAGTGGCTCCCGCTTGAAACCTGCACTTGTTCGAGACGATAGTACTCCATCGGCTGGCGAACGTCGCTGGCGATGATGGCCTCCAAGTCGCGGTCGGTTATGTCGCGCTTGCGGTCGGCCAGTTCCTTGAAGCGTTTGAACGCCTTGTTGAGCTCATCATCGGACAAACTGTAGCCCAGCTCCGCCATGCGCTCGCGGAAGGCGTGACGGCCGCTCAGCTTGCCCAGGACGAGCCTGCTGTCGCCAAGGCCAATCGTGCTGGCCTCCATGATCTCGTACGTGTTCCTATGCTTCAATACGCCATCCTGGTGGATGCCGGACTGGTGAGCGAAGGCGTTGGCGCCGACGATCGACTTGTTGGGCTGCACGCTCATTCCCGTATAGTTGCTCACCATGCGGCTGGTCTTGAAGATCTGAGAGGTGTCCAGCCCGGTCTGCGTGCCGTAGAAGTCCAGGCGCGTCTTCAGCGCCATCACTACCTCTTCCATCGCCGCGTTGCCGGCCCGCTCGCCGATGCCGTTGATGGTGCACTCGATCTGCCGCGCCCCCGCCTTCACTGCTGCCAGACTATTGGCGGTGGCCATGCCGAGGTCATCGTGGCAGTGAACGGAGATCACCGCCTGGCAAATGTTCCGGACGTTGGCGACGATGCTATTGATCAGGGCGGAGAACTCCTCCGGCGTCGTATACCCGACGGTGTCGGGGATATTGACCGTCGTCGCCCCCGCCTCGATCGCCGCCTCGACTACCCGGTAAAGGTACTCGGGTTCGGAGCGCGTGGCGTCCATCGGCGAGAACTCGATGTCCTCGGTGTAGGACTTGGCCCGCGCCACCATCGCCTTGGCGATGTCCAGCGCCTCCTCGCGCGTCTTGTGGAACTGGTGCTCCAGGTGGATATCGGAAGTCGACATGAACACGTGGATGCGCGGCCGGTCGGCTACCTGGAGGGCCTCCCAGGCTCGGTCGATATCGTCTGCCACCACGCGCGCCAGGCCGGCGATCACCGGCCCCTTGATCTCCTCGGCGACGCGCCGCACCGCGACGAAGTCTCCCGGGGAGGTAATGGGGAAGCCGGCCTCGATTACGTCGACCTTCATGCGCGCTAGCTGCCGGGCGATATCAAGCTTTTCCTCAACGTTTAGCGCCACACCAGGCGACTGCTCGCCTTCACGCAACGGTGTATCGAAAATGACAACCCGATCATCCATCGCTCATCATGCTCCTTCTGGCCGGCAAGGCCTGACTGCCGTCATCGCCCTGTCCTCCGGCCATCTGTTACTCGTCCGGATCGAGAGGCTACTAGGACCTCTTCTTCAGCCAGGGCATCATCTCCCGCAGCTTGGCGCCAACCGTCTCGATCTCGTGATTCGCGTGCTGCTGGCGCGTGGCGAGGAAATTGGGCCGCCCGGCCTGGTTCTCGAGGATCCACTCGCGCGCGAACTTGCCGTTCTGGATCTCGGCCAGCAGCTTCCGCATCTCCGCCCGCACGTGCTCGTCGATCACCCGCGGACCGGCATGGTAGTCGCCGTATTCGGCCGTGTCGCTCACCGAGTAGCGCATGTAGCTTAGACCGCCACTGTAAATCAGGTCGACGATGAGCTTCAGTTCGTGCAGGCACTCGAAGTAAGCCATCTCCGGCTGGTAGCCCGCTTCCACCAGAGTCTCGAACCCGGTCTGGATGAGCGCGCTCACGCCGCCACACAGCACCGCCTGCTCGCCAAAGAGGTCGGTCTCCGTCTCCTCGCGGAAGGAGGTCTCCACCACACCGGCCCGCGTGCAGCCGACGCCGCGCGCGTAGGCCAGCGCGAAGTCCTTGGCCCGACCCGTGGCATCCTGGTGCACGGCGACCAAGCCCGGCACGCCGACGCCCTGGGTGAAGAGATCGCGCATCATATGGCCGGGGCTCTTGGGAGCGACCATCGTCACATCGACCCCCTCCGGGGGCCTGATCTGCTGGAAGTGGATATTGAACCCGTGGGCGAACATCAGCATCTTGCCCGGCGCCAGCCCAGGCTCGATGGCGGAATAGTAGAGTTCCCGCTGCTTCTCATCGGGCACGACCATCATGATGATGTCGGCCTCCCTGGCTGCCTCCGCGGCCGTCTTCACGGTGAGGCCCGCCGCCTCAGCCCGCGGCCAGGACTTGCTGCCCTTGTAGAGGCCAACCATCACGTTGCAGCCGCTGTCCTTGAGGTTCAGTGAGTGCGCGTGTCCCTGGCTGCCGTAGCCGATTACGGCGATCTTCTTGTTATCCAACAACCCAAGGTCTGCATCGGCGTCATAGTACATCCGAGCCATTACGAGTCTTCTCCTCCTACCCTATCAATCATCTGCTTTTGTTACGCCGGCCGCCCCTCGCAGCATGGCCAGGCGGCCCGTCCGCACGATTTCCTTGATCCCGAAGCGCCGCAGAAGGTCGATCATCGAGTCGATCTTATCCTCGGCGCCCGTGATCTCGATCATGACCGAGTCACTCGCAAGGTCGACGATCTTGCCCCGATAGATGTCGGCGATCTGCATCAGCTCGCCGCGCGTGGAGGCGGTCGCGTTGACCTTGACCAGGGCCAGTTCCCGAATGACCGCTCGCTCCTCGCTCAGGTCAGTAACCTTGACGACCTCGATCAGCTTGTAGAGCTGCTTGACCACCTGCTCGATGATGGCTTCGTCACCCTCTACAACTAGCGTCATCCGGCTGACGCCCTTGGTCTCGCTGTGGCCGACCGTGAGGCTTTCGATGTTGAAGCCGCGCCGACGTAGTAGGCTGACGACCCTGTTGAGCACGCCGGGCTTGTCTTCGAGCAGGGCCACCAGCGTGTGTCGCACCGGCGTATCTTCCATCTGCGCTCGTGCCATCTCTATCCTCCGCTAGCCCTCGATCATATCTTCCAGCGATTTGCCGGGCGAGACCATCGGGTACACGTTGGCCTCCGGCTCGATGACGAACTCCACGAGCGCGGGCCCATCGACGGCGTTGGCCCAGCGCAGAGCCTCGGAGACCTCCTCGTCGCGTTCCACGCGCCGCCCCGCTATGCCGTAGGCCTCTGCCACCCGCACGAAGTCGGGCCCCAGGAGGGCTGTCCCGGAATAACGGCGGTCGTGGAAGAACTCCTGAAGCTGCCTGACCATCCCCAGATAGCCGTTGTTCAGTAAGGCTATCTTGATGTCCAGCCCCTCCTGGACCACCGTCGCCATCTCCTGAATCGTCATTTGCAGGCCGCCATCGCCGCACACCACCCACACGTTGGCGTCGGGCCGCCCGATCTTGGCCCCTACCGCCGCCGGCAGGCCAAAGCCCATCGTACCAAGTCCGCCGGAAGAGATGAAGCTGCGGGGCCGGTCGTAGTCGTAGTAGCGAGCCGCCCAGAGCTGATGCTGGCCCACGTCGGTGACGATTACCGCCTCCCCCTTGGTCTCCTGGTGCAGGCGGCGGATCGCCGTCTGGGGGCTGACATGGCCGTCGCCCGGCCAGGGCACGTCGGCCCCTTCTTCGCGCCAGATATTCATCTGCTCCAGCCACCCGTCTTTATCCCGACGCACGCCCTCGTGCAGCAGCGCCTCCAGCACCCGCCGCACGTCGCCCACGATGGGCACGTCCACGCCCACGTTCTTGCCTATCTCCGCCGGGTCGACGTCGATATGGATCAGGCGTGCCTGCTTGGCAAACGACCGAGGGTTGCCGGTGGTGCGATCGCTCAGGCGGGCGCCGATGACCATCACGAGGTCGCAGTTGCAGAGGGCCCTATTGGCATAGGCCAACCCGTGCAAGCCAACCAACCCATAGAAAAGCGGGTGCGAGCCCGGGAAGGCGCCCAGCCCCATCAGGGTCGAGAACACGGGCACGTTAGCCTCCTCGGCCAGACGGATCAGCTCGTCGTAGGCCCCGCCCAGGTGCGCCCCGCGCCCGACCAGGATCACCGGCCGCTCGGCCGTCCTGAGCAGTTTGACTGCCTGCCTCACCTGGCGGGCATTGCCCGCCACGCTCGGCCGGTAGCCTCGCAGGTCGACGTCCGCGGGGTAGACGTACTTCCCCTTCGCCCGCTGCACATCGCTCGGCAGGTCGATGAGGACGGGCCCTTGGCGGCCGGTCTGGGACAGGTGGAACGCTTCCTTCACCGTGCGCGGGATCTCGCTGACGTCCAGCACCAGGTAATTGTGCTTCGTTATCGGCAGGGTGATGCCGGTGATGTCCGTCTCCTGGAACGCGTCCTTGCCCACCTGCGTCGTCGGCACCTGCCCGGTAATGGCCACCACGGACGACGAATCCAAGTAGGCCGTGGCGATGCCGGTGACGAGGTTCGTCGCCCCCGGCCCGGAGGTGGCCACGCAGACCCCCGTCTTGCCCGTGGCCCGGGCGTAGCCGTCGGCAGCGTGCGCGGCCGCCTGCTCGTGCCGCACCAGCACGTGCCGAATCGGATAGTCGGGCAGCGCGTGGTAGAAAGGAGTTATCGCCCCACCCGGGTAGCCGAAGATGACTTCTACGCCCTCGCGAACGAGCGACTCGCATACCATCTGCGCGCCGCTAAGGACGCGCGCTTCCTCACTCTCGCGAAGGGTTGGGGAATCGGCTCTCGCTTTGTTCGTAGCCACCACCTGATAGCTCCTTTCTCCTCGTACTACCGCTGGAGTCCTCGGCCCCAGTAATCAGCCCAAACCCGTGGGGGCGGACGGCTCTACTCCCCGCCGGCCGCTGCCGGCAGAGAGGTGTCCGCCCCTACGGCATGTTCCCGCAAAGGGAACGCCTTGCCACCGTTAGTCCTTGAACACGGCTCCCGTGCTCGCCGATGTGACGTGCTGAGAATAGCGCCGCAGGTAGCCCGTCTGCACGTTGGGCACGAACGGCGGCAGCGCCTTGAGGCGCCGCTCGATCTCCGCCGCGTCGACCTCCAGGTCCAGGCGGCAAGCGGGAACGTCAATCGAGATAATATCGCCATCCTGCACGGCCCCGATTGGGCCTTGCAGCGCCGCCTCGGGCGAGACGTGACCGATCGCCGCTCCGCGCGAGGCGCCGGAGAACCGACCGTCGGTGATAAGCGCCACCTTGTCGTCCAAGCCCATACCGGACAGGATCGACGTGGATGCCAGCATCTCGCGCATGCCCGGGCCACCGCGCGGGCCCTCGTAGCGGATCACGACGATGTCGCCCGACACGATCTTGCCGGCGCTCATGGCGTCGATGGCCCCTCGCTCCCCATCGAACACCCGTGCCGGGCCGCGATGCTGCATCATGCTAGGGCTCATCGCCCCCTTCTTGATCACCGCGCCGTCGGGGGCCAGGCTCCCATACAGTATCGCCAGGCCGCCGCCCTTCGAGTATGGCCGATCGAGGGGCCGGACGACGTCGTCGTCGCGCACTCTGGCCACCGCCACGTTCTCGCCCACGGTGAGCCCCGTCACCGTCGGCAAGTCAAGAGACAGCCGGTCGGCAACTCGACTCATGACCGCGTGCACTCCACCGGCTCTATTCAGGTCTTCGATGCGGTGCTCGCCGCCCGGGCTCAGCTTGGCCAGGTGCGGCGTCTCGGCTGAGATGCCGTTGACCGAGGCCAAGGGGAAGTTGATGCCCGCCTCGTTGGCGATGGCCAAGAGATGCAGAATGGAGTTGCTGGAACCGCCCATCGCCGTGTCCACGACGAAGGCGTTGCGAATCGCCGCCTCGGTGATGATGTCACGCGGCCGTAGGTCTCTGGCCAACACGTCCATCACCGCCTCGCCGGCCGCCTTCGCCAGGGCCTGGCGTGCCCCGAACGGCGCCGGGATGGTGCCGTTGCCCGGCAGAGCCATTCCCAGGGCCTCGGTCAGGCAGTTCATGGTGTTGGCGGTGAACATACCCGCGCACGACCCGCAGCCGGGGCAGGCCACGCGCTCCAGCTCGTCGAGCTCTTCCAGGCTCATGTTGCCCTTCATCACGGCGCCGACGGCCTGGAAGACGCTGGCCAGGTCGACCGGCCGGCCGTCCAACTGGCCGGCGAGCATGGGGCCGCCGGAGATGAAGACGCTCGGCAGGTTGAGGCGCACCGCTGCCATCAGCATGCCGGGGATAATCTTGTCGCAGTTGGGTACGAAGACGAGCGCGTCGAAGGGATGGCCCTGTACCACCAGCTCCACGGAGTCGGCGATGATCTCCCGGCTGGGCAGGGAGTAGTACATCCCCTCGTGCCCCATGGCGATGCCGTCGCAAATGCCGATCGTGTTGAACTCGATCGGCGTGCCGCCCGCCATACGCACCCCGGCCTTCACCGCGTCCGCGACCAGGCGCAGGTGCGAATGGCCGGGAATAATCTCGCTGTACGAATTGACGATGCCAACCAGCGGTTGGCCCATCTCGCGGTCATTTAGCCCCAAGGCCCGCATCAGCGATCGATGGGGCGCACGCTCTGGATCGTTTCGAAGGATGTCGCTTCTCAACCTCTGCCTCCTGCCCAGTTGAATCCGCCTAACTGCTTACAAAAAGAGTGCTCTCGCCTGTTAAGGGACGAGAGCACCCCCGTGGTACCACCCTTATTGGCGCCGCCCTATGACGTCGCCGACGGCCTCGTCGGCAACCGTACCGCAAAAAAAGACCCGTCCTCGAGGGACGGGATCCATTCCCGCGGTGCCACCCTTCCTTGGTGATGCCAATAGCGTACACCCACTTTGGCGCGTTAACGAGCGCAACCCGGGACGGGCCTACTAGGGCGTTCATCCGTTCGGTCCACCGACTCAGGGGCGAGTTTGAGCGATCAGTACCGCCGGATTCCCACCGCCACCGGCTCTCTGGAGGATTAGGGTCTCTCTACTACTCCCCGTCGACGTCGCCTAATCTTTAGTTGGCCGCATGATACCACTGCCAGGATGGCATGTCAACTTATCAAGGCCAACTTCACCGTCGGTTTACAGGCCCATATCGTCCAGTTCGGCGTCGCTGATCCCAAAGTGGTGGGCGAACTCATGCAGTATCGTCTCCCTGACCTGCTCGCGAATCTCCCGCCGCGAACGACAGAACCGCTCGATGGGTCCCCGGAAGATCGTTATCTTGTCCGGCAGGGCCATGCCGTAGACGGCCGTACGCTGCGTCTGCGGTATGCCCTGGTAAAGGCCAAACAGCGATTCGCCCGCCGACAGGCCGGCCTCCGCCAGATGGTATGGCGTGGGCTCGTCCTCGACGACCACGTCGACGTTGGCCAGTCGCTGCCGAATGGAGAGCGGCAGGTCGTCGATGGCCTCGGCGACCAGATGCTCGAATCTGCGTTCTTCCTGCGAGAGCCGACGGCGCCGCCGCGGCTCGCCCCTCGCCGATTTTTCTTCCATCACTCATCTGCGCTCAGATCGCGTACCGGGTCCTCGCCGACGTTCCCAAACGAGGGAATTCCTCATGGCCCGGCAGCCACCAACATGGGTCGAAAACGACACCAGCGCCCAACCTTGTGCCCGCCCTGTCGCCGGTATCCGTAGGGGCGAACGGCTCTGTTCGCCGGGCGCGGAGACCGCGCCCCTACGGACGGCCCTCACCCTTGCCCTCTCCCCAAAAGGGCGAGGGAACCATAGGCACGCCCGCCGGCCCGTTCTGTCGGTTGGCGGTCCATCTTCAGAGAAAGACCCCGGGCAGCGTGGGATAGACCCAGCCGCCCGGGGCCGACCAGGGGCGAGACACGCCTGCCTGCCCCTGGCCCGTCATACCAACAATGGTATGACTACAGCCGCCAACTAGTCCAGCCAACTAGTTGGCGTTGGCCCTCTGGAACTTGCGTAGGAAGGCGGGTATCTCCATGTCGTCCGCCTCGAAGTTCGGCAGGGCCGCCTCCCGTTCGCGCTGGCGGGCGGCCGCATCCGGCCGCGCGGGCTCGCCGTTTGCCGGCTTCGTGGCATCCTTCGCCAGCCGGATGTGGGTCGGCGTGCTCGCGGCAGCCGCCCTCCCCGTGAAGCCGGCGGCCAGCAGGGTAACCTTGACCTCGCCCTCGGGCATGTTCGGATCAACGACGGCGCCGAAGATGATGTTGGCGTCCGCGTCGGCCGCCTTGTGAATTACCTCTGCCGCCTCGTTGACCTCCCAGAGGGTCAGGTCGGGGCCGCCGGTGATCGTGAAGAGAACGCCCCTCGCGCCGTCCACCGTCACGTCCAGCAACGGGCTCGCGATCGCGTTCTGGGCAGCCTCGACGGCCCGGTTCTCACCGCTCGCCCGGCCAATGGCCATGAGAGCGGAGCCCGCCTGCGACATGATGCTCTTGACGTCGGCGAAGTCACGATTGATAAGACCGGGAACGGTAATGATCTCTGAAATGCCCTGGATGCCTTGCCGAAGAACGTCATCGACAACCGAGAACGCGGCCTCTATCGTGGTCCCTCTGTCAACTACCTGCAGCAGCCGGTCGTTGGGGATGGTGATGAGCGTGTCGACCTTGTCCTTCAGTTGGACAATGCCCTCCTCCGCCACCTGGCGTCGGCGGTTGCCCTCGAAGGCGAAAGGCCTAGTCACGACGGCTACTGTCAGGGCCCCGATCTCCTTGGAGATCTGGGCGATCACCGGCGTTGCCCCGGTACCCGTGCCGCCGCCCATCCCGGTTGTGATGAAAACCATGTCGGCGTCCTTGAGGGCCTCGTAGATCTCGTCGCTGCTCTCTTCGGCCGCCAGATTGCCCACCACGGGGACGCCACCCGCTCCCAGGCCCCGGCCCAGCCTGATCCGCTTGCTTGCCAGGGAATCGGCAAGCGACTGCGCGTCGGTGTTGATCGCTATGAACTCAACCCCGCGCACCTCAGCCTCGATCATCCGGTTTACGGCATTGGTGCCGCCACCGCCCACGCCCACCACCTTGATCCGCGCCTTCTGGTCTACAGCCTGTACCTCTTCCATCTCCCCCTCCGACTCAGACAACACCCTTTCCTCCTGCTTTCCGCTTCGACACTAACTATCCGGTCCAGCCCACGTACCGTTGTCATAGTAAGATCAACTTATGGCCTTGCGCCTGCCCACTACCATGTTGCAGAAAACCCACCCCTGTGAGGGCACCTATTTTCGACGGGATCTACAAACAGGATCGCTAAACGGGCGCTAGGGCAAGAAAGACCTCAGCCAGGTCATCAGGCGTCCGTACGCCTGACCCATGGGAGCGTGCTCTGCTGTCGCACGCTGCTTGGGGCGCCCGCTCCGCGGGCTCACCGCGGTATAGGCGCCCTTCTCCGTTCGCGCGCCCCACAGCAAAAGCCCCACGACTGCCGTGTAGGCCGGGCCGCGAACGATCTCTCCCAGGCCGGTGATTCCGCGCGGCCGGCCGACGCGCACGGGGACCTGCAACACACGACGCGCCAGCTCCTCGATGCCGGGGGTTTCGGCAACTCCCCCGGTGAGGACAACCCCGGCCGGCAAAAGGCCGCCGTAGCCGGCCGCCGCGATCTCCGCGCCGACCATTGCGCACATCTCTTCTAGCCGGGCCTCGATGATCTCGCACAGCTGCTGGCGACTGACTTCCTCGCCCCCGCCGCCAAAAGTGGAGACCCTGATCATCTCGTCCTCCGCCGTGGCCTCGGCCAGGGCGTGTCCGTGGGCGAGCTTGATCTCCTCGGCACTGCCCAGGGGAGTGCGCAGCCCCACGGCAATGTCGTTGGTGACGTGTCCACCCCCCACGCCCAGGACCCGCGTGTGGCAAACGCTGCCCTCGGTGAAGATGGCCAGGTTCGTGGTGCCGCCGCCGATGTCCACCAGCGCCACGCCCATCTCCTTCTCCTCCGCCGAGAGCACCGTCGACGCCGAGGCGAGGGGCTCCAGCACCATCCCCTCCGCATCTACGCCGGCCTTGCTCAGACACTGCGCGAGGTTCTGCGTGGCCGTAGCCCCGCAGGTGACGATGTGCGTCTCGACGTCGAGGCGGTAGCCGACCATCCCCGCCGGGTTGTGCACCCCGTCCTGGCCGTCGACGGTGAAGGCACGCGGCAGCACGTGCAGGATCTGCCGATCACTCGGCAACGCGATCACGCGGGCTGCCTCTAGGACGCGCTGCACGTCGTCCTCGCGGATCATCCGATCCGTGTGCGACACGGCGACGACCCCCCTATTGTTCTGCGCGCTGATGTGCCCACCGGCGACCGTGACGAAGGCGCTCGACAGCTTCAGCCCGGAAACCCGTTCGGCCTTCTCGACGGCGGCGGTGATCGATTCCACCGCCTCCTCGATGTTGACCACCACGCCGCGACGGATACCCCGCGACGGGGCGACCCCGACGCCCACCGCGTGTACGCGCGCTTCCCTCTGCACCTCGCCGATGAGGGCGCATACTTTGCTGCTGCCGACGTCGATACCGGCGATAACGGCATCTCTGCTCACGCTTGCTCCCTCCTACGCACGGTATGCCAATCGTTACTGCGCACGCACTTAAGTACTGACTATCCGCTCTCTGTCTGCATCCGGCTCTTGCCGCGATGCAGCAGGTAGCGGCGAATGGCCGCCATGTTGTTGAACATCCGCACGCCGAAGGCGACGATGGCGGCATAATACAGCTCCACGCCCAGGCGGTCACCCAGGAACGTGAGCAGCCCCGCCAGGAACATGTTAGTGATCACCCCGGAGACGAACATCCGGTTGTCGTATTCGCCTGCCATCTCTGCCCGTGCAGCGCCCAGGACGGAGTCCATGGCTGCCAATATTGCCACGCCGGTGTATCGGGCGTACATCTCGGGAACCGATAATTGGAACACCAACCCTAACACTATCCCAACTAGCAGCGCCGCGAATGGTAGCCACATACGAGTCGATCCCTCATTTGATATAAGGCCTATCCACGTAGGCCAGATTAACGTAACTTATCTCTCTCCCGTCCGCGGCAACCTCGCCGACGATGGCCGCGAGCGCCGCGGCCTTGGCCTCCAGCTGCTGCCCGTCACCCAAGTCGACACGCAGGCCGTCGGTGACCGCCGCCAGGCCAGTGGGACCAAGTTCGAAGGCCACGCCTTTGTCGAGCCCGGCCGGCCAGAGGGCATTCAACCTCGCCACGGCCTGCAGGGCCCCCACGTCCACGCGCTCGCCAGGTTGGCAGACCTTGCCGCCGACCTCGCGCAGGGTCGGCAGTCGCGGCGCTGAGCCCGCCGCCGCCAGCACGACCCCGCGCTCGTCGACGAGGTAGTTCGTCTGCCCCACCTGCCAGACGTAGCGCGGCTCATGTTCGACGATCCGCACCTTCACGGTGTCGGGCAGAGATATGGCTACGTCGGCCTCTGCCACCGGCGTCAACGCCAGGACCTTCCCCGCGGCCGTCCGCTTGTCAACCGAAAATGCGCTTTGGCCTATTACGCCCAGAGCGTCAATGATCTCTTGCCGCGACAGGAGGGAATTGCCCTGAACCTCCACCTTCGCCACGCGGAACGCATCAGCGTTCAGCATCTGGTAGATGACAAGGACAAAGACGGCGGCCATGGCAAGACAAGCCAGGCGATAGCGCGAAATCGGCCGGTCTGCCGCCTTGCCGGCACCCCCGCCTCTCTCCGCTCGCGTCCGGTAAGAACGCGCCGTCTGCCTTTGCTTCTTCGCTCCTCGAACCGCCACCACTACCCCGTCTATAGTACGCGCATTTGCCGGCGATAGGCAAGAACCGGTAGACCATTCGGGTCCCCCCGGCGAGGGCTACCCGTTCGCGTAAGAAGTCGCCGACTCCAGCTTGTCCCGATGTCGCTCGAACGCCAGCTGGATTAGCCGATCCACCAGATCCGGGTACGAGATGCCCGTCGCCTCCCAGAGCTTCGGGTACATGCTGATACGGGTGAAGCCAGGGATCGTGTTCACCTCGTTCAGCCAGACCCGGCCGTCCCGGCGGTCGAGGAAGAAATCGACCCTCGCCATGCCCGCGCAGTCGACGGCCTTAAAGGCGCGCACGGCCAAATCCCGCACCTCGGCGATCGTACCGTCGTCGAGGTGGGCAGGTATGATCAGCCGCGAATTCTCGTCGGCGTATTTGGCGTCGTAGTCGTAGAACTCCCTGCTCGGCACGATCTCCCCCGGCAGGGAGGCGATCGGATCGTCATTCCCTAAGACGCTACATTCGATCTCTCGCGCATCCACGGCCTGTTCCACCACGATCTTGCGGTCGAACTTGGCCGCCAACTCCAGCGCCTCCTCGAGCTCAATGTCGTCGTGCGCCTTGCTGATGCCCACGCTGGAGCCAAGGTTGGCCGGCTTGACAAAGCAGGGATAGCCGAAACGCGAGGCGATCTCCCGGTGGACCGCGTCGGGTTCCCGCCGCAGGCGGCTGCGCAGGTAGAACGCCGAGTTCACGATCGGCAGTCCGGCCTGCAGGAACACCGCCTTCATGAAGACTTTGTCCATGCCCACCGCCGACGCGGTTACGCCCGCTCCCACGTAGGGGAGATTCGCGATCTCCAGGAGCCCCTGCACGGTGCCGTCCTCGCCGTACGGGCCATGCAGCACGGGGAAGACGACGTCCACGTGCTCGTCCCGCAGGTGGCCTTGCCCCAGATCTGCCTCCACCAGGCCGTGTTCGGCGTCCGCCAGCATGACGACCTTGTCGGACCGCTCCTCGGCGCCGCCGCCTTGCAGCATGCGCAGGGCCTCATCCCCGCCGAGCCAGCGACCGCCCTTGGTTATGCCCACGGGCACGACCTCGTACTTGCTCTTCGGAATCGCCTCTATGATCGACGCCGCCGACATCAAGGAAACCTCGTGCTCCCCGGACTTACCGCCGAAGATGACGGCGACTCGCTGTTTGCTACTCATTGGTCTTCACCTATTGATCGTCCTTGGGCCAGGCGGGCCACGATCTCCTCGCCTGCCCGGAAAACGTTCCCCGCGCCCATCGTGATCAGCAGGTCGCCCGGCTCCAGGCGCTCGCAGGCGTAGGCGACGGCCTCCTCGAGGCTGCCGATGTGGTGTGCGGCGGCGTGGTTCATCGCCGCCACGACGTCGGCCGAGCTTATCCCCAGCGTGTCAACCTCGCGCCCGGCGGGCATGTAGATGTCGGTCACTATGACGATATCCGCCGCCTCGAGCGCGCGGGCAAACTCGGGCAGCAGCGACTTGGTCCGATGGTAAGTATGCGGCTGGAAGATGCACCAGAGCCGGCGCGGCGACTTCGTCCGCGCCGCCGCCAGCGTCGCCGCGATCTCCGTGGGATGGTGGCCGTAGTCGTCCACCACCGTTATGCCTCGCACGATGCCCTTGGTTTCGAAGCGGCGCCGGGCCCCGCCGAAAATGGCAAGGGCCTCTCGCGCCGCCACGAGCGAAGCCCCCGCCTCGTGGCTCGCCGCCAGGGCGGCTAGCGCGTTGGCGATGTTGTGCCTGCCCGGCACGCGCAGGGAAAACTCTCCTAGTTCCTCGTTCCCGCGGTGGACGACGAAACGGCTGCCCAGCTCGTCCAGGCGCAGCGCGGACGCCCGCCACTCGGCGGCGGTAGACAGGCCGTAGGCGACCGTCCGCCCGGGCGCGTTTAGCAGTATCTTTGCCACCCGCTCGTCGTCCAGGCACCCTACCAGGCATCCCTCGCGCGGGGGCAGCGCGGCAAAACGCGTGAAGGCGTCGACTATGGCCTCCATGCTGCCGTAGAAGTCGAGGTGATCCGGCTCGACGCTGGTGATGACGGCCACGCGAGGGGAAAAGCGTAGAAACGAACCGTCGAACTCGTCGGCTTCCGCCACCAGCCACTCCCCCGTGCCGAGGCGGCCGCTGCCACCCAGGTCCGCCACGTCGCCGCCGACCAGATAGGTGGGGCTGAGACCGGCCTGAGCCAGGATCAGGGACACCATCGCCGAGGTCGTCGTCTTACCGTGGGTGCCACCCACGGCGATCGACTTGCGCTCCCGCGTGAGGGCCCCCAGCACCTCCGCGCGTTTGCGCACCGGCAGGCCGAGCTCTCGGGCCCTCACGACCTCCGGGTTGGTCGCCGGCACGGCCGAGGAGATCACGACCAGCTCCGCGTCGCCCACGTTCTCGGCCCGATGACCCAGCTGGATGCTCGCGCCGGCCTCCCGCAGCCACCGCACGGCGGCCGATTCGTTGAGATCCGAACCCGTGACCCGACAGCCCAAATCGACGAACACCCGGGCCAACGGGGCCATCCCCGTGCCGCCGATGCCCACGAAGTGCACTCTCTTGTATTTGCCTTCGAGCAGATTCCCTGTCACCTTTGATTCCCCACGAGCGATCCTTGATAGGCCAGCTGGCGCAGAATGTCGCCGATGGCCGCGGAGGCGCCCGGCTGCGCGAGCTGGCGGGCCGCTTCCCGCATACGGGCCAGCCGCTCGGGATCGTTTAGCAGCCCCAGGACGGTCTCCTCCAGAATCCCGGTCCCCAGTTGCGCGTCGTCGATCTGCAAGGCGGCCCCCTTCTCCACAAGCTGCTGGGCGTTCAACCGCTGGTGCGCCCCGGCGTAAGGGTACGGTATCAGGATGCTGGCGGCCCCCACCGCCGGGTACTCGCCCATCACCGACGCCCCCGCCCGCGAGACGACTACGTCCGCCGCCCCCAGCGCGCTCGGCAGCTCCTCGTGTAGGTAGGCGTGGAGCCGGTAGCGTCCCCGCAGTTCCTCCGGCAGCCCGGCGGCCTTCTCTCGCAGCTCCTCCTCGCCGCCGGGACCCGCCACGTGCACGATCTGGCACTTGGGCAAGAGCGCCGGCAAGGCCTCGCTGACGGCCACGTTTATCGAGTGCGCCCCCCTACTGCCGCCGAGCACCAGCACGACGGGCAGGTCGGCGGACAGGTCCAGCTGCGCCCTGGCTTTCTCGCGGTCGACGCTGAAGAGGTCGGGCCGCACGGGATACCCAGTCGCCACCGTCTTCTCCGCCGGCAGCTGCCGCCGGGCCTCCTGGAAGGAGACCGCCAGCCGCGAGGCGAACTGCGCCAAGAACCGCACCGCCACGCCGGGCGCCATGTCCGGCAGGAAGATCAACGACGGCACCCGCGAAAGCCAGGCCCCCAAGACCACCGGCACGCACACGTAGCCACCCGTGGCCAGCACCGCCTGCGGTCCGAACGACCTGATGACAAGCACGGAGGCGACCATCCCTGCCACGGTGCGGGCCAGGTTGCCCACGATCTTCACCGGCGAACGCCCGACGACCGCGCCCGACGGAACGCTCCGAAACGCCAGGCCCGCGCGGGTGACGATCCCCTCCTCAAGGCCCCCTTCGCTGCCCACGTACAACACCTCAAGATGCTCGCCAGTTTGTTCATCCAACCGCTTGCGCAGGGCGCTGATGATCGATAAGGCCGGATAGACGTGCCCCCCTGTGCCCCCTCCGGTGGCGATTATCCGCATCGCCGCTACCTCGGCCGCCGTGCCGGGCCGCGGGCCACGCCCTGCCGGGAAACGCTGAGCAACCAGCCGACAGCCACCATCGACACCAGCAAGGAAGAGCCGCCCGAACTGATGAACGGCCAGGTGATGCCGGTGAACGGCAGCAC
>JAJZQK010000665.1 GCA_021847625.1 Chloroflexota bacterium | reverse complement strand
GCCCACATCGCGGTGTTGCGCAATACCCTGGCGTAGGGAATACTGTGATCGCCGGCCCTTCTTACTGCTTCGATGAGGGCCCAGACGGTGAGGACGACGTGTCGCAGTAGGCCAAGAACCAAGACGGCCACCGCGAAGGTCAGCAGCGGCCCCTTGAGGAATACGAGCCAGTCCTCCATGTCGCCCCCTATCTCCCGGAGGTTCCAACCAGAGAGGCTTGTGGTTTGTCCAGCGGGCGCTTGCTCTCACTGGACGCCTTCGGCATACGGATGGCGCGCATGATCAGGTCGTGGAGACCCATCACCTCCACCGGCAGCTTGTGGTAGTTCACCAGCTCCCGCAGCTGCTTCTTGCAGTTGGCGCAGGGCGCAATCACAATCTCGGCGCCGGTCGCCCGTATCTGCTCCGCCTTGGCCCTGCCGGCGACCTCCATCCGGAACTTATGGATCTCGTCCAAGGAGACGGTGCCGCCACCGCCGCCACAGCAGTAATTCTCCCGGCCGTTGGGCGTCATCTCCACGAAGCCCTTGACGAAGGAGCGAAGGATGACTCGCGGCTGTTCGACGATCCATCCTGTCCGTGCGATGTTACAAGGGTCGTGATAAGTGACCCTCTGCGTGACGACGTCGGGATCCAGGTCGATCTTGCCGGTCTGCAATAGATGGTAGGTCAGTTCGATGATGTTGATGACAGGGAGCGGCTCGCCACGGTTGAAAGTGGGCACGAAGAACTTGGCGGCGCGCGAGGCGTGGCCGCACTCGCCGATCAGGATGTTCCGACCCTGCAAGCGGCGCGTCTCCCGGATGATCTCATTGTCGACACGGTCCAACACCCAGTCGTTGTAGAACAGGCCGTAGTTGATGGCGTCGTAAACCTGCGTGCCGATGGTCCAGTTCACTCCGCCGGCTGTGAGAACGGCGGCGATACCCATCAGGGTCTCGGCTTCCATCAGATAGTCGCTTACCGGCGTGAAGAAGACGTAGTCAGCGCCTGCCACGTCCAAGGGGAAGCGGATCTGGCCACCCTTCGTGTCCGCGAAGTCTTCCTCAAGGAATTGCAAAGTGTCGACGAGGGCGGGAAGAGGAACCGCGGATGTATTGCGGGTCTTGCCCTCCAGCTGCTCGCGCACCGAGACCACCAGCCCCTTGGGGGCGATCCCCGCTTCGCTAAGGACGTAGCGCCCGAAGTGGGTGATCAGCCCGTGGTCGAGACCCAGGGGGCACTCGATGGAGCAGCGGCGGCAGGCGGTGCAGCGGTAGAGTGATGCGGCGATCTCGTCGACCTTCTGGTTAGTCAGAGGGTCGTCGCCGAGCAACTTGGCGCGTAGCCAACCTCCCGGCGTGAAGTAGCGCTTGTAGATGTCGACGATCTGCTGAGAGCGGTGACAGGGAATATCCCTCGGGTCACCGGTAGCCTGATACACCGGGCAGGTCGTCGCACAGCGCCCGCAGTGAGTCATATTCCGTGCGTACAGCTCCAGCACCGGCTTGTAGTTCGTGTGCCTGAGCACCACCGCATAGGCCTCAAGGAACGCCTGGGCTCGATCCTCGGCTAGAGGGAGCCGATCAAGGTAGAAGGGGTATGGCTGCCTCTTGGGTTCCGGGGCGACCGCCTTCTCCTCTTTCTCTGCTGTAGTTATCGCCATCTGTTCGACCTTCCTATCCGTAATGTGCCCGGGCCATCACGCGTGGCGGTGCCACGCGGGGTCCGGAACCGGACCGGGAGACTCCTTCGTTTCCACTTCGTAGCCGGGGCGTGCCGAATGAGTCCTAGGCGGCCACGGCCATCAGCATTACGGCCGCGTTGGGCCGCAGGCGCTCGATCTTTCCCAGATCGCTGATCATTGCCCACGAGGGAGCGTCTGTATGTACGCACTTGGCGTTGAGGTCAGAGAAGCAAATGTGGAATCTCTCTGTTTCGGCGTCCACGCCGCCCGCCTCCCGCCAGGGCGCCCGAATGCACAGCTGCACCTCGTCGGGGAGAATAGTCCGTGCCGTCGCCGCCATTCGGGCCGCGTGCGGTTTGTTGGCCGCGGTCAGAACGATCTGCAGTATCAGCTTGCCGTCGAAGCCGGCTCGGAATTCGCGCAACCCGGCGACGATTCCCTTGAAGGTGCACGGCACGGCCGGCCGGTTGATCGCCCGGAACGACTCCTCGTCATAGGCGTCCAGCTTGGCCACCACCGTGTCGGCTTTCGCCAGGTCTCGCTTGACGTCGTCACGGCAAATCAGGCTTGAGTTGGTAAGAACGGCCACTGGTAGCCCGAGCATTTGCTTGGCCAGGGTGATGGACTCGGCGAGGTTGCTGGCCAGGGTGGGCTCGCCCCGACCAGCAAATGCGATGCAAGTAGCTTCGCCCGGGCACGAGGCACTCAGACCGGACTCGACGGCGCTCATACCGACGTACCAACGTCGCTTGCTCGAGGCCTTGCTGTGCTGTTGCTGGGGGCAGTAGACGCAGTCGAATGTGCAGTGTTTGTGATCGGAGTACACCAAGTCCACGCCCAGGGCGGTCCCAAGCCGCCAAGAGGTAACGGGCCCAAACGTGACAGTCATTGTCGATGCCTCCCCTTCAGATGGCGCGCATCGTCTTCCGCGACCGCGCCTAGAAACCGCCGTTCGTCGGCAGACCATTGCCAAACCAGACATCAAGTGCCAGCCCTGCCCGCGAGCGTCTGACAGTGGCTCCGATCGATCTGCTTCCACCTCCTGCCAATGCCCCTAGGCTGTCTCAATGAAATGGTTGATGCCCCTACTAAGCGAAAGGCCCCGGCGTCTCAAGACGCTGGGGCCTTCCATGGCGTGCCCCGCAAGGGGGCTGGTAGTGATTCCGAATCAGGCGGCCGTTCCCGGCAAGCGGTACAAACCTGCGAT
>JAJZQK010000664.1 GCA_021847625.1 Chloroflexota bacterium | reverse complement strand
ACAGGTGGACGACCGTAATCATCACCCCGAGCAACCCAGGAAAGTCCTACATTCCCGCTACCGGCCGGCAGTCTGGCTGTCTATGCTCGCCTTGAGGAGGTGTCGATTGTCCGATAACCCTACCGTCCGTGTTGGTTTCGTCCCGTCTAAGCGGTTTCCCTTTTCTACCGAATGGGCCCTGGCGATGCGCGAGCGTGCCTTGGGAGCCCTGGCCAAGATACCCGGTCTCGAGGTCGTCGCCCCGGGCCCGGAGACGACCCCCAACGGCCTGGTCGAGAACGACGAACACGCCACCAGCACCATCGCCCTATTCCACGAGCGCCAGGTCGAGGGCCTGATCATCGGCGCCTTGGATTTCGCCGACGAGATTTCGGCCGCCACCGTGGCAGCGGCGCTCGGCAAACCGGTGCTGCTCTTCGGCACCAAGGAAGGCCCCCTGCGCGCCAACGGCGAACGCATCTCCGATTCCTTCTGCGGCACGCTCTCCATCTCCTCCGCCCTGCACCGCCGCAAGATGCCCTTCATTTTCGCCGGCATCCTCTTCCCGGAGGATGACAAGTTCACCGAGGAGGTAAACACATTCACCCGGGCTTGTGCCGCCGTGAAGGCGTTCCGTGGCGCGAGGATCGGCCAGGTCGGCGTCCGGCCAGAGCGGTTCGAGACGGTCGTCTGTGACGAGACGGCCATGCTCCAGAGGTTCGGCCAGAAGGTCGTGCCCTGCGAGCTCGCCGACATCATCGCCGCCAGCCAGGCCATGAGCGACGAGGACGCCCGGGTGCTGGCGACCGTGGAGAAGATCAAGGCGGAGGCGACCGTCGTCAGCGTGGGCCGCGACTACCTGTTCAAGGCCGCCAAGCTCGAGCTGGCGCTCATCGATTTCTACCGGGCGCGCCAACTATCCGCCCTGGCCGTGCAGTGCTGGCCATCGCTGCGCCCTCAGCTGGGCATAATGCCCTGCGGCGTCTTCGGGCGCATGACGGACCAGGGCGTGATGACCGCCTGCGAGGTCGACGTCCTCGGCGCCCTGGACATGCTCACCCAGCACCACCTCGCCCTCGGCCAGACCGTGCCGCACTTCATCGACTGGACGGTGCAGCACCGCAGCAAGCCGAACATGTTCCTAGCCTGGCACTGCGGCAACGCCCCCGCCTCGCTGCGCGCGGAGAACACGAGCGTGATCTTGCGCAACCGCTGGAGAGCCCTGGACGAGCCGATCCCCGAGGAAGACTCCGGCGCCGGGGCGCGGGAGTTCACCCTCCGCCCGGGCGTCGTCACGCTCAGCCGCTTGGTCGAATTCGACGGCAAGTTCAAGATGCTCATCACGAACGGCGAGATCGTCGAGGACCAGGACAAGGAGCGGGGTTCCTCGGCCTGGGTGCGCGTGGCGGACCTGGAGAAGCTGTACGGCACGCTCGTCGCCGGGGGGTTCATCCACCACGCGAGCATGATCCACGGCGACCTCGGCAAGCCGCTCGCCCAGTTCTGCCAGTACATGGGCATCGACACGGTCGTCGTGTAGCATTGCCCAACCTGGTATTCGTAGGGGCGAAGGGTTGCAGGTCCGGCACGCCCGCCCGCCGCTGAAGCAGCGGGCTAAGGCAACAAAGCCCCTTTCGAGGGGGCTAGGGACGGACAAGCCAATGTCAGGCAAGCATCAAGGTAGGCTACGGACCATTCCCCATCCCGCTTCAGTGGGCTTTGTTAACTTAGCGCGGCCGCTTTAGCGCCGCGCGGCCGTCCCTCTGCCAACACCGTCGTATTGTGAACCACCCAGCGGGGGCTGAAGCCGTGGCGGGTAGTCGATGAAAGTTGTCGAGCGAACGGGCGCGCCTGCCTTTACAGGGCCTCCTTCCTATGCTATAAGGGAAGGTAGGCAGCTCAGCGCAAGTAAGGAGAGGAAGATGCTCACGGTAGAAGAATTCGCGCAGATGATCGACCACTCCGTCCTTCTGCCGTCCCAAACGGAAAAGGACTTCGAGGCAGGGGTCGAGATCGTTCGCAAGTACCGCACGAAGTGCATAGTGCCAAAGGCCTACCAGGCCGTGCGGGCGAAGGAGCTCTTGCAGGGCTCGGGTGTGCGCCTTTGCATCGCCATCGGCTTCCCGCAGGGACTCAACCTGCCCGAGGTCAAGCGCTTTGAGGCAGAGACGGTGCTGAAGCAGGGCGCCGTGGAACTGGACATGGTGGTCAACATCAGCGCCCTCAAGTCGGCACAGTACGAGTTCGTGGAGCAGGACATCGCGGGCGTGGTCGAGGTGGCCAAAGCCTACAACGCCCCGGTGAAGGCCATCCTGGAGACGAGCCTCCTCACCCGCGAGGAGAAGATCGCCGGGGCCCAGATCGCCGAACGGGCGGGGGCGATGTTCGTGAAGACATCCACCGGCAACCAGCCTTGCGGCGCCACCGTCGAAGACATCCGGCTCCTGCGCGAGACGCTCAGTCCGAACGTGGTCGTCAAGGCTTCCGGGTACGTGACGAGCATCGACCAGGCCCTGGCCCTGTACGAGGCGGGAGCGCGCCGCTTCGGCACCGGCTACACCGTCGACATTCTGGAAGGCCTGCGCAAGAAGCTGGCGACCGGCTGATATCCGGCCCTACACTCGCTGCTGGCGTGTCTGCTACCGCGAGGGTTCGGGGAGGCTCTGTTAGCGCTTATGTCATCCCCGCGCAAGCGGGGATCCAGTGGCCAATGTACTGTTGCGTTCGCCCTCGCTGATCGTCATCCCCGCGCAAGCGGGGATCCAGTGCTCGTTATAGCCGCGAACCGGATGGATTCCCGCTTCCGCGGGAATGACCGGAACCGGCCGGCCACCGGCGTGGAATGATAGTGGCGTTGGCATCTATCTCTTTAGTTCCGTGGGGGCCGGCGTCTCCAGCCTGTTGAAGAATG
>JAJZQK010000022.1 GCA_021847625.1 Chloroflexota bacterium | reverse complement strand
GATCTGGGGAGGCGTTGAGGCCCTTGGCGATGATATTCACCTTCGCCGCCGGGTCGATGCGCCTGTGTAGGAGCTGCTCGATTTGGACCGGCTCCACCCGCTGAATGGCCTCTTCCTTGGTGATGAGGCCCTCGTTCACCATGTCGACGGCAATCTTGACGGCTGCCTGCGCCGTGCGCTTGCCGGTACGAGTCTGCAGCATCCAGAGCTTGCCGCGCTCGATGGTGAACTCGAGGTCCTGCATATCGCGGTAGTGCTTCTCCATGCGATCCGCGTTCGCCGCGAACTCGCGGTAGACCTCGGGCATCTCCTGCTGGAGCTGAGCGATCTTCTGCGGGGTGCGGATGCCGGCGACGACGTCCTCGCCCTGAGCATTGGTCAGGTACTCGCCGAAGAGGGCGTTCTCGCCGGTCGCCGGGTTGCGGGTGAAGGCAACGCCGGTGCCGCTGTCGGTGCCCATGTTCCCGAAGACCATCGTCTGCACGTTGACGCCGGTGCCCAGGTCGTGGGGAATGGTGTGGAAGTTGCGATAGTCGACGGCACGCTTGTTGCCCCAGGACGCGAACACGGCGTTGATCGCCATGCGCAGCTGCTCGGTGGGGTCGGTCGGGAAATCGATGCCCGTTGCCTGGCGGAAGATCTTCTTGAACTCCTCGCCCACTTCCTTCAGATCGTCGGCATTGAGCTCGGTGTCCAGCTTGACGCCCCTGGCCTCCTTCTTGGCCTCCAAAGCATGCTCGAACTTCGCCGGATCGATGCCCATTACGATCTTGCCGAACATCTGGATGAAACGGCGAAAGGCGTCGTAGCCGAACCGCGGGTTGTTCGTCAGCTTGATCACACCCTGCAGCGTCTGCTCGTTGAGGCCGAGATTGAGGACCGTGTCCATCATGCCCGGCATCGAGAACTTGGCGCCCGACCGGACGGAGACTAGCAACGGGTTGCTCGGATCGCCGAACTTCTTGCCCGTCTGCTTCTCGATATCCTTGAGAGCTTCCAGCGTCTGCTCCCACATCCCCTCGGGGAACTGGCGATCCTTGGCGTAGTATTCACGGCACGCTTCGGTCGTGATCGTAAATCCGGGCGGAACGGGGAGACCGGCTTTGGTCATCTCCGACACACCAGCGCCCTTGCCTCCCAGAAGGTCGCGCATCGTGCCATCGCCTTCCCGGAAGAGGTACACCCACTTCTTTGCCATCTGCGGCAAAACCTCCTTATGCTACTAAGCCCGGTATGCCGGGCATTTGCCTGTAAACCAGAACCAGCAAATTATAACAGAACGAGCATGGCGTTAGGTAGTAAGCAAGTCGACGAGCGTCTTCTTGAGCTCGGCGATGGGAACACGAATCTGCTGCATGCTGTCGCGATCCCGCACGGTCACGGCGTTGTCCTGCAACGTCTCAAAATCGACCGTCACGCAATAGGGCGTGCCTATCTCGTCCTGGCGGCGATAACGCCGGCCTATACTCTGCGTGTCGTCGTAGATGGTGGAGAAGGCAGGGCGCAGCAGCGCCCACACCTCTTGCGCCGACTTGGCGAGCTGCTCCTTGCGCGACAACGGCAGCACCGCCACCTTGTAGGGAGCGATGGACTTGTGCAGGCGCATCACAACCCGCGTCCCATCCTTGTCCGGCTCCTCGTCGTAGGCGTCGACCAAGAAGGCCAGCATCGAGCGATCGACGCCGGCCGAAGGCTCGATCACGTAGGGGAAGATGTGCTCGTTAGTCTCCTCGTCAAGGTAGGTAAGCTCCTCGCCACTCATCTCGGAATGGCGCCGCAGGTCGAAGTCGGTGCGGTTGGCGATGCCCTCTAGCTCCGACCACCCGAACGGGAACTGGTACTCGATATCCGTCGCCGCCTTGGCGTAGTGGGCCAGCTCCTCCCTGCCGTGCTCGCGCAGACGCAGGTTCTCGCTCTTGAGGCCGAGCTTCTTGTACCAGTTGAGGCGATCCTGGATCCAGCGGCCATGCCATTCCTCGTCGCTGCCCGGTTTCACGAAATACTCGATCTCCATCTGCTCGAACTCGCGCGTGCGGAAGATGAAGTTGCCGGGGGTGATCTCGTTGCGGAAGGCCTTGCCGACCTGCGCCACCCCGAAGGGCAGCTTGCGTCTCGTCGTCACCAGCACGTTGCGGAAGTTGACGAAGATGCCTTGCGCGGTCTCGGGACGGAAATAGGCAACCGCCGCCTCCTCTTCCACTGGGCCGACGAATGTCTTGAACATCAGGTTGAACATCCGAGCCTCGGTGAGCTCGCCGCCGCAGTTTGGGCACCTGTCCCCTTCCAGGTGGTCGGCGCGGAAGCGCATCCGGCAGACGAGGCAGTCCACGAGCGGATCGGTGAAGCTGGCGAGATGCCCCGAGGCCTCCCAGACCCGGGGATGCATGAGGATCGCCGAATCGAGGCCGACAAGGTCGCCGCGCTCCCGCACGTTCGCCTGCCACCAGGCCTCCCTTATGTTGCGTTTCAGCTCGACGCCCAGCGGCCCGTAGTCCCAGCAGCTGGCGAAACCGCCGTAGATCTCACTGCTGGGGAAGACGAAGCCGCGTCGCTTGCAGAGCGAAACGATCGTATCCATACTTACCATAAACGCGTTACTCCTTCACAGCAAAAAGCCTCGTCACTCGCTCAATGCGACGAGAGGCTTACACGCGGGCAATTGTCGAAGCCGGTAAGGAGCAGCACGATCGGTCGCCCATCGCTTGGCGACCGATGCTCTGGCTGGCCCTAGGCCAAAACGACTCGTGAAAGATTAGCATCTTGACGCGCAAGTGTCAAGTTGCACTAGGCAGGCTAGCCCAAGGATGCCCTATCGCTGGAGGCTGTCCACCAGCGCCGCGTACTTGTCCATGAGGGTGCGCGCCCCTTCCTGGGATGTCGACTCGGCGATGACGTGGAACAGCGGCCGGTCGACGTCAGGCAGCACGAGGACCCACTCCTCCCCCATCTCAATGCGCACGCCGTCGATCTGATGCACGCCCCTGCCGCGGTACTGCTCGTTGAGCATGCGCATGACCTGCCCCTTGACCTCCCACGGGCAGGGCACGCGCGTGCGGGCCATGTAGTAGGGCGGCACGAGGTCGACGACGTCCTCCAGCCTGACGCCGTGGCTCGCCAGCAGCTCCATTATCTTGACGACCGTGAAGAGGCCATCCATCACCGGCTGGAAACGGGGGAAGATGACGCCGCCCTCCCCGTCGCCCGCCAGCAGGATGTCCCCCCTGCTCGCGGCGATGCTCATCAGCGCTTGCCAATTGGCCCGCGTGCGCACTACGCTGCCGCCATGGCGGGCCGCCAGCCGCTCGAACAGGTTGGGGGCCGTCACGGGCACGGCGAGCACGCCCCCGCTGCTGCCGCGCAGCAGCAGATCGGCCACCGCCCCCAGCGCTCGCCAGCCGGGCACGACCTCGCCCCGGCCGGTCGTCAGGAATACCTTCTCTCCCCCCACGTCCAGCCGCGCCCCCATGGTGGTGTGCAGCCCTTCGCAGATCACCGCCAGCTGGCGCATTCCCGCCTCGAACTCCTCCGGCGTACGCGCCAGCCTCGTCTCGTCCACGCTGCCATTCAGCGCCACCACGTTGAGGCCCAGGTCGTTGAGGAGCGGCGGCAGAACCTGGGACGAGGTTGAGTGCGCGTAGTCTATCACCAACGAGCACTGGTCCGCGCAGCGGCGCACCTTCTCGACGTCGATCGTCTGCAGGAAATCGCGCGTGTAGAGCTCGCCGATCTGCGTCGCCTCGGAGATGAGCCCCACCTCGTCGAGATAGGCCCGCCGGTAATCCTCGCGGAAGTAAGTATTCTCGATCTTTCGCTCGGTGGTCTTGTCGATGTCGAGGCCCCGCGAGTCGAAGAACTTTATGTCCACCACCCGGTTGTCGTAGGGCGAGAGCCGCACGTGCACGCCGCCCACGGCGTCCGTCACGCGGGTGACGTAGCGGGCCACCGGCAGCGGCAGACTCTTGATGTCGACGACGTTGACGCCTGCCGAGGGCAGGCCGCTGATCATCGCTCGCTTGATCATGCGCGGCATGCGGTGGGGGTCACGGTTCATCGTGACCTTGGAGCCCATCTTGAGGATGGCCCCGTAGGCCGCGCCCAGGCGCGCCCCGAACTCGGGCGTGATGTCCACATTCACCAGGCCGGTGATGCCCCAGCGCCCGAAGAGCGCCCGCCGGCCCTGGTGGCCCCAGATGATGCTGGACGAGATCGTCGCTCCCGTCTCGATCTCCTTGTTCGGCCAGATCTTCACCTGCGGCTGCACGATGGCGCCGTCGTTGACGACGGTGCCGTCGGCGATGACCGCCCCTTCGAAGATGAGCACGCGGTTCTTGATGCTGCACTGCCGACAGACGATCGCGCCCCTTATCTCCGCGCGCTCGCCGATGTATGAATTGCGCCAGACGACGCTGCGGTCGACGTGGGCGTGGCTGTCGATGATGGCGTAGTCGCGGATCACGCTCGGCCCGTGGACGACCACGCCGCCCTTTATCTTGCAGCCGCGGCCGAGGAAGACGGGGCCGTAAAGCGCGGCGTCGGGGGCTATCTCCACCTCGTCCTCGATGAAGACACCTCCGCCGACGTGCTCGCCGATCGACGCCAGGTTCACCTTGCCGTTGAGGGCATCGGCGTTCGCCCGCATGTACTCGGGGATGTTGCCCACGTCGCACCAGTAGCCGGAGGCCACGTAGCCGAAGAGGGCATCGCCCTTCCGCAGCATTGCCGGGAAGACGTCCTGGCTGAAGTCCACCGACTTGCCCGGCGGAATGTAGTCGAACACGGAAGGATCGAGCATATAGATGCCCGTGTTCACCGTATCCGAGAACACCTCTCCCCAGCTCGGCTTTTCGAGGAACTGGCGGATGTTCCCCTCTTCGTCGATGATGATCACGCCATATTCCAGGGGGTTGGGCACCCGATAGAGCGTCAGCGTGGCCTTCGACTTCTTCCGCGTGTGGAAGCGGATAATCGCTTCCAGATCGAAGTCGGTGAGGGCATCGGCGGAGATCACCAGGAAAGGCTCCTGCAACTCGGCCTCGGCGTTCTTGACGCTCCCCGCCGTGCCCAGGGGCGTCTCCTCCACCGAGTAGGTGATCTTCATGCCGAAGCTGCTGCCGTCGCCGAAGTGCTTCTGGATAACCGAGGCCAGATACTGCACCGTCACGACCACGTCCGTGATCCCGTGCTTCTTGAGCAGGTCGAGCACGTGCTCCATCACCGGCTTATTGACGATGGGGACCATGGGCTTAGGGCGTTGGATCGTCAGAGGGCGCAGCCGCGAGCCCTCCCCTCCGGCCATTACTACCGCTTTCATCTCGCTCGTACCTCCGAAGCCAGCTACCGATCGGCCTCTTGAGCAATCGATGGCCAGTCAGGCGTGGCGTCTGCAAGCCGCTCAGCAGCCACGAACGAGCAAGGGGCAACGCGAGTGGACGCATCAAATGCTGCTAAAGCTGCGCGACGTACGCCAGGCAGGCCGCATGAACGGGCTCTACTACGATTGTAAGGCATCAGCAGGGAGGGCGCAACTTGCCCATCAGACCGGCCTCTCCCTGATGATCGCCTCGCCGTACTCCTGTAGTAGCTTAGCCCGTTCGGGGGGAACGTCCTTCTGGCGCAGGTACGCCGCCAGGGCATCCTTGGGCAGCATCTCCTGCAGGGCCCGCCCGGCCCAGCGGGCCCGCGAGCGCCGATCCACGATCTTCGCCACCCCGGCGACGTGGTGGGCCTCCCGCAGCACCCGGCGGATCTCGCCGTCGAGGATGAGCGGCTCTTTCTCTTCCGTGGTGCGCACGCGCAGGCGGACGATCGTCTCGGCCACCTCGGCCCTCTCGATCGCTGCCAGCACCTCGGCCATAGGATCCTCGCCCTGGGCGGTCACGTCGACGGTGAGGAAACGCCGGGCCTCACGTTCGCAGAAGGCAAACTCCGTGTCGCCCCGCGCCACCTCGGCCACAACGTAGCCCTTGGGCTCGTTCTCCTCGCCAAAGTCCAGGCGTTCGATGCTCCCCGTGTAGACCATCAGCGGCTTTGTGCTGAGCACCTGGTGCTTGTGCACGTGCCCGAGGGCCACGTAGTCGTAGGCAGGATCGGCCAGCAGGCTCTTCGGCAGCGGGATGTCCTGACCCAGGATCACGCTCTGCTCCGAGCCGTAGACCGCCCCCATCACCGAGGCGTGGGCGGCCAACACGGCGGGAACCGTGGGGTCAACCCGGGTGGCGAGGTCTCGCACGATGTGTTCGATCTTCTCGACCGTCGCCTGGTTGATCTCTTCGAGCGTCTTGTTCTTGTACTCCTCTTTCAGCAGGAGCGTGCTGCGCAGGACCCAGGGCAGGGCGGCGATCTGAAGGGGACCGTTGGCCGTCTGTAGCAGGTGCAAACCGGGCCGGCGAGCCACGTGGACGTTGGGCACCTCCAGCGCGGCGAAGATCTCGATGCTGCTGGCCCGCCCCGTCGCCAGCGGCAGGTCGTGATTGCCGACGAGCAGGAAGACCTGCACCCCCGCGCTAGCCAGGCGGCGCACCCGCAGAGCGAACTCGCGCTGGTAGGTCGGATTGGGGTCGCGCGTGCGGTAGGCGTCGCCGCAGAACAGAAACACGTCGACGTGACGGGCCAGCGCGTCGTCCACGGCCTGGTCGAGCGCCACGAGGAAATCGCCCACGCGCGTGCTGAGGCCGGTGGCGGCGTCCAGCTTGCCGTAGAGCTCGGTCCCCAGGTGAATGTCGGCGAGATGGAGAATGCGGACAGGCGGCAAGAAGGCAACCCCCTCAGCGCGAGGTCTGCGCGGCGCCAGGCGCCGCTGCAGCCAGTATAGCACGCCCTCACGCGGCCGGACAAGCACGCCGGGGCGGGGGCAGGGGCAAGGTCGTTCGCCAAGGGCAAGCACTGTTGGTCGGACCGCTTGCCGGTTCTGCTATAATCGGACTAATCCGTGGCTCGATCAAACATTCACCGAGATGGAGGTACTTTGATGGCGAGACTAGACGAACCACTGGCTATCAAGGCGATGCGCTTGCCCAACCGCCTGGCCTTGGCCCCGACTACCTGCAACTACGCCGACGAGAACGGCCTGGTTACCGACGCCAACCTGGGCTATTACCGGCCGAGGTCGCGCGACCTCGGCCTGGTCATCGTCGAATCCTGCGCCGTACGCGCCGACGGGCGCATTGCCCCGGGGAGCATCGGCAGCTGGGACGACCGGCAGATCCCCGGTCTGAAGCGCCTGGTCGACACAATCAAAGGCGAAGGGGCGGCGACGATTCTCCAGCTCAACCACGCGGGGGCTCGCAGCTCGCCGCTCGCGCCGGGCATTGCCGGGCCCTCCCCGTCCGGTGTGGCCTTCCGGCCGGACGTGCCGCCGACGCCGCTCTCCGAACGCCAGATCGGCGAGTTCGTGGCCGGCTACGCCGCCGCGGCCAAGCGGGCCCAGCAGGCAGGCTTCGACGGGGTCGAGGTGCACGGTGCCCACCTCTATCTCATCAGCCAGTTCCTCTCTCCCCTCGCCAACAAGCGCACCGACCGCTATGGGGGCGACGGGGCGGCCCGGGCTACCTTCGCCGCGGAGGTAATCGGGGCCATCCGCAAGGGCTGCGGCGCCGACTTCCCCATCGTCTTCCGCCTGAACGCCGTCGAGGCGGTCGAGGGCGGCCAGACCCTGGACGACGCCGTCGTGGCCGCGCGGGTGGCCGCCAAAGCGGGCGCCGACGCCATCCATGTCTCGGCTCTGATGCAAGCCGAATGGCTGGAGAGCAACGGTCAGAAGAGGTTCAAAGGGGTCGCCGCCCCTCGCAAGGAAATGCCGTTCGGCGCCTACGCGCCCTATGCGGCCCGGATCAAGGGCGCCGTCTCGGTGCCCGTGATCGCCGTGGGCAAGCTGGCCGATCATACCGTGGCCGGCGAGCTGCTCGCCGAGGGCGTCGCCGACGTCATCGCGATCTGCCGGCAGCTCATCGTCGATCCCCACACGGCCACCAAGATGCTCGCCGGCCACAGCGACGAAATCGTCCGCTGCGACGAGTGCATGGGCTGCTTCACGTCGATCCAGAAGCCCGGCCCGCTGAAGTGCACCGTGAACAGGGACCTCATAGGCGAGCCCCAGTACAAGAATCGGGGTTAGGCCTGCAACCTTCCTCCGAGCGTGGTTGCTGCCGGGTTGTAGAGGCGCGGTCACCGCGCCCGCGGGCGGCGAAACGCCGCCCCTACACCGGCCGTCTTCATCCATCGCCGGTGACCGGTAGGTTTTGGTCATTCCCGCAGAAGCGGGAATCCATCCGGTTCCTTGTCCTGCCGGGGACTGGATCCCCGCTTCCGCGGGGATGACGGACGCGCCGTGTTCCACCGACTGGACAGCCTCACTGGATCCCCGCTTCCGCGGGGATGACAAGAGCAACCGCCATGTCGGACTGTTTGGACCAGGGGCAGGATTGGCAACCGGCGCCTGGTCCAGGAGCGGCCCGGGCTGGGGCGGGGAGCCCGCCTTAGGCGGGCCTTGTTGCCTCAGCCTGGGGCCTCGTCCCCGGGCGGTCGGTTGGTTACTCGGCGCCTGCAAGTCACCTGGCGCTCAAGCGGCGGTGCTTTGGGGACCCTCCCCGGCGGCCATCTCGTCGGCCGGGGCCGGGGTGAAGACGCGCAAGCCCTTGGGCACGAGCGTGGCATGCACTGGCGTCCAGCCGCTCATCTCGCCGTCGATATCGATCTCCTGCACGGGCGAGGTCTCGATCTGGATATCGCGCCCCGAGACGGACATCAGCAGGTCGGGGCGTGGCCTGCCGAGCAGGCCAACCTCGAGCGCCAGCCGGAACATGGTCGACTTGCGGCCGTCGCGCGGCGCCTGCACGATGAGGCGGTCGAGGTCGTCGGGCCCGGCGGGAAGCCTGATCTTCGCCGGGGAGTGGAAGATGCCGTTGCCCACCAGCACCAACGTGGTCCGCAGATCGATCCGTACCCCGTCGACCAGGATGGCGGTCTCGAAAGATGGCGATCTCACGAGGGCAAAGCTGGCCGCCAGCGCGTAAGCCCCCTTGCCGGTCAGGCGCTTCAACCAGTTCGGCACGGTGTGGTTCACGTGCGCTCCGAACCCGATCAAGGCGGTGTTCACGAAGTAGTTCCCGTTGAGGAGCGCCAAGTTGACCGCCTGCACGTGGCCTTGGGCGATCGTCCGGCAGGCCCCCTCGAGGTCAAGCGGAATGCCCAGCGTGCGCGCGAAGTCGTTTCCCGTGCCCAGGGGGAGCAGGCCCAGCGTGGCGTCCGTGTCCACCAACACGTCGGCGATGGCGGACACCGTGCCGTCGCCCCCGCCCACGATGAGCACCCGGTTTCGCGCCAGCGCCGCCCTCGTCACCCGCGGGAGGTCGCGTGCCCTCTCGATCTGGTAGACATCCGTTATCTGCACGCCAGCACGCGCCAGCGCCGCCTGGGCGGCACGCCGGTAGTGCGAGCCCCTGCGGGCGAGCTTATTCACAATCAGGGCCGCTTCTCGCGGCCCTTCGAGTTCCCGTTCGCCATGATTAGTCTGCATGTGAGTCTCCGTGCAGCGAAAGGGAGAGCAGGATCCGAACCAGCATCCTGGCCAAGGGCTGCGCACGCCATGTAACAAATCGCCGGGAGTGGCGTTATACTGAGTGCAACTGCTGGCCAGCAGAAGAGGGAGACAAACCGTGGGAGAGACGGCGCAAGCAGTGTTGAAGGCGCCAGACAAGGCCCGCCCTGCGTGGACACATTGCGATGAGGCAGATCTGGTGCGGCGCGCGGTGGCGGGCGAAGCGGAGGCGTTCGCCTGCCTCTACGACCTGCACCTGACGCGGGTCTACCGCTACGTCTACTACCAGGTCGGCAACCGGGCCGACGCCGAGGACCTTGCCCAGCAGGTCTTCCTGCAAGCGTGGCGAGCAATCCGCTCGTACAAGCCGGGCAAGAGTCCATTCATCGCCTGGCTGTTCACCGTCGCCCACAACGCCGTCGTGAGCTTCCGGCGGAAGGCCAAGGAGGTGACCCCTCTTCAAGTGGAGCCACGGGCCGACCGAGGTGGGGTCGACCCCGAGGAAGCGGCCTTGGCCGGCCATAGTCGGGAGACGGTCCGCCGGGCAGTCCTGAGTTTGAGACCGGACTGGCAGCAGGTGATCCTGCTGCGGTTCGTCGGGCAATTCGACCATGGGGAGATTGCCGCCGCCTTGGGCAAGAGCGAGGGCAACATACGCGTCATCCAGCACCGAGCCCTGGCCGAGCTGCGGCGAGTATTGGAGCGGGAGGTACACGACCGATGAGCGGCGTGAGTCCCGAGGTGCTCTCGGAATGCCTAGATCAAATCGAGAAGGGTGCCGGCATCGCGGAATGCCTGGCAGAACACCCCGCGTCGGCGGCGGAGCTGGAGGGCCTGCTGCGCGTAGCCGCCGTCATCGCGCCGCCGACGGCCGAACCCGACCCGGTCTGTAGGGCGCGCGGCCGGGCCAGCCTCCTCGCGGCCATCACGGCGGAACCCCGAGCGGCCGCCACGGCCTCTTTGCCCCAGCGCCTGTGGAGCGCCCTGACTGGCACTCTGTGTTTACCTATGAACCAAGGGAGGAGACTAGCCTTGCCAGTACCAGCGATAATCGTCCTCGCCCTGCTCCTCGCCTTCAGCGGGGGCGGCGCGGTCTATGCCTCGCAGGATGCCCTGCCCGGCGATTACCTCTACGGCGTCAAGACGGCCGTGGAGGACGTTCAACTCCAGTTGGCCACCACGGAGCAAACACGCACGCAGGTCCATCTGGACCTCGCCGCCAAGCGTTTGGCGGAAATGGAACGCCTGGCCACCCAAGCGCGGTTCGAGGAGACGAACCGCTTGGCCACGCAATACGAGCAGCACCTATCGCAAGCGGGCGTCCTGACGCCCGAGCCAAACACCGCCGAGGGCGATGCCAAGCTAGCCAAACTGCAAGAGCAATTACAGACACGCGAGCGAGTGCTGGCGCAGACCAACGCTGAAGCTTCCGGCAACGAGGTACCCCTGCTGGCCCAGCTACAGCAGGAGTTGCGCATCCTCGCTCGCATCAGGCAACAGCAGCAGGTAGATCAGCCTGGACAGGGGAAGGGTGCGAATCAACAGCAGGGCCAGGCCCGAGACCAGGTGCAGCAGCGCGACCAGGCACGTGACCAGCAGCACTTGAACCAGACGCCGGTTCCCCAGGTTGAAATACCGGATTCGCTCGCCAGCCTCAGGGAAGAGGTAGCCAAGCTGGACACGGGGGAAACCGGTAGCTATGTCAACGGCCTGCTGGCCAAGCTGGACTCCATCCAGGCAGCGCTGGAGAGGGGAGACGTGCCTACAGCCCTTAACATGCTCTCGGCTTTCGGCAACGAATTGGCAGCCGCCGAGCGCTCCGGGCACCTCTCGGCCGACGAGTACGAGTGCATCCTCGGTCTGTACACGGGGCTAGTGGACGATGACCTGGGCGGCACCGTGGACCTGCCCCCCGCCAATCCGACCAGCCCACGACAGCAGCTGCGCCCGGACGAATCGGTCGGCCCCAGGGGCCCGCAAGAGCCGCCTGCATCGACAGAGGCGCCGGGTGGCAACCAGCCCAGCGAGACGACAGCGCCACCTGCCGAGAGCGGCCCCCAGATGGGTGGACAGGCAGGAGAAGGCAGCGGCGGCGACTCGCCGATGGGTCAGCAGGGCCCCGGACACTGAGGGTCAGCCAGACAGAGCTAGGTTGGAGACGAGAGGGACGGTACGACGAATACCGTCCCTCTCGTTATTTGTCACCCTTGGGCAGCGTGCTCCCTGGCGATTTCGGCGAGGGCCTCCTCGTAGGCATGCAGCGTGTCCGGCGTGAAGAGGACGAAGGTAATCGACTTGAGGGACGAGCGGGAGCCGGTCTCCTCGCAGTGCTCCCACACCATGCGCAAGGCGACCCGGGCGGCCTGGTCCACCGGGTACCCGTAGGCGCCCGTGCTGATGGAGGGAAAGGCCATGCTGCTCAGCCCGTGCTCCTCGGCTAGGCTGAGCGAAGAGCGGTAGGCGGAGGCCAGCAGGTCGGCCTCGCCATTGTTGCCCCCGTACCAAACCGGACCGACCGCGTGGATCACGTAGCGGGCGGGCAGCTTGCCGGCCGTGGTGATGCGCGCCTCGCCCGTGGGGCAACCGCCAATGCGGCGGCACTGCTCCATGATCGACGGCCCCCCCGCCCGGTGGATGGCCCCGTCGACCCCGCCGCCCCCGAGCAGGCCGGAGTTGGCGGCGTTGACGATGGCATCCACCACCTCCTTCGTAATATCCCCCTGGCGCAGGGCAAGCGTGCACCGTCCGATGGTTTGCTGGTCCATAGTTACTCCTCCGGCGATGAGCGTCGGCGTCACCTGACCCGCCGTCCGTCGGCAAAGCGAGTAGGCACCCAAATCAATTGTACATCAGGGGTGCCGCCCCGGGCCACGCCGCCACCCAGCCTCACCGCCATCGGCGTCTCCTCGTCCACCCCGGGCCGGCACGGAGTCCGGCCCGCACGTCCGCGGGGAGGCTATCTTATGCGCGTGTCCCGAAGGGACGAAAACCCGACTCGCCCGCTACTTTCCCTCCGCCTTGCGCTTAATCAGCAACCAGTTGCGGTCGTCGGTGCGGAGCAGGATGTAGGGGCCCTGGAGGCGCTCGCCGTTCAGCGTGAACTCGTACCGGTCCTCCTGCCGCTCGGTCAGTTGGTAGTCGCCGCTATCCCAGATCTCCACCGTGCCGGCGCCGTAGCCCTCCGGGATCACGCCCGCGAAGTCGATGTAGTCCACCGGGTGATCCTCCGTCTGCACGGCCAGACGGCGGATCTTCGGCGCCTCGGGCGGACCCTTGGGCACGGCCCAGCTCTTCAGCACGCCGTCCATCTCCAGCCGGAAGTCGTAGTGGAGATGGGAAGCCTGGTGGCGCTGCACCACGAAGCGGCTGAGCCCCGTATCCTTGACCTCGCCCGCCGGTTCCGGCGTACTCCCAAAGTCCCGTTTCTCTTTGTATTCCTCTAAGCCCACGGCAAACCTCCTCTCTGCCCACCGGCAGCCCGTTGTCTCTGCACACCCTCTCGATGCCGGCTACCGCCGCTAGGACAGATTAGCAGGGGATGGTCCCCCCGGCAAGGCCTCGCCGGGCGAAGGACACTTGGGGTGCACCGACGCTAACCCACGTGTCTACAGAAAGGTCGTCAGCCCTTCCATCTTATCTACAGATTGAGGCCCGGCTTCCTATTCTGCAGGGGCGGCAGGGGGCAAGCCCCTGCCCTACAGCCTATTGGCCGGCCCATCTTGACGTGGAAGGGCCGGGCGCTACGAGTGCCCGGCCCTTGCGTGATCGCCGTCTTGCCGATTTGCCGATATGCGTTTGGCTAGATACTAGCCCTTCACAGCCCCGGCCGTCAGACCGGAGACGTATTGATCGACGAAGAAGGAGTAGATGAACGCCACCGGCACCGAGCCCAGCACCGCCGCCGCCATCAGCGAGCCCCAGAACAGCACGTCTGCCCTGATCAGGTCGCTAACAGTACCGACGGGGATCGTCTTCATCGCCCCGGAGGACATGAAGATCAAGGCGTAGAGGAACTCGTTCCACGACAGCGTAAACGAGAAGATGCCCGCCGAGATGACCCCCGGCAAGGCCAGGGGCAGGATCACCTTGACAAGCGACCCTAGCCGTCCCGTTCCATCAATCAGGGCGCTTTCCTCGATCTCCTTGGGGATCGTCCGGAAATAGCCCATCAAGAGCCAGGATGCGAACGGAATCAACTGCGTCGGATACGTCAGAATCAGCGCCCAGTAGGTGTTGTACAGGTCAAACGTGGCGATGACCTGGGCCAACGGCAGGAACAGCAGGGTGGGCGGCACCAGGTAGGCCAGGAAGATGCCCACGCCGAGGAAGTTACTGCCGGGGAAACGCAGCCTTGCCAGCGCGTAGCCGATGAGCACGCTGCAGAAGAGCGAAATGGCCGTGGAAGCCGTGGCCACGATCAGCGTGTTCTTGGTCCACTCCGGAAACGTCGTGTCGGTGAACAGATAGGCGTAGTTCTCCAGCGTGAAGTGCTGGATCCAGAATGGGTTGTTGGCCTGGTTGAACAGGTCCTGGGTCTGCTTGAACGAGACGAGGATCATCCAGTAAAACGGAAACAGCAAGAAGATCAGGAATGCCGCCAACGGCAGGTAGACGCTCAGGATCCGCTTGCCGAGAGTGCCGCTACCTACCATGGCTACACCTCCCGCCGCAGGTACACGAGTAGGATGGTCGCGAACAAGGCCAGAATCGGGAACATGTAGAGGGCGATGGCCGCCCCTTGCCCGATGGCCGCCGCGACCGTGCCGACCTGGTAGGCGTAGGTGCCGAAGATATGCGTCGAGTTCGCCGGCCCGCCCTTGGTCAGCACGTAGATCAGCTGGAAGTCGGCGAACGTCCAGATGATCGAGAAGAGGGTGGCGATCAGCGTAACCCCCCGGATAACCGGCACCGTCACCGCCAGGAAGCGCTGCCAGGCGCTGGCGCCGTCGATGGCCGCCGCCTCGTGCAGCTCGGCCGGCACCGCCTGTAGCCCGGCCAGGATCGTGATGGCGAAGAAGGGAACGCCGCGCCAGATGTTGGCGACCATCACCGAAGTGATCGCCATATTCGGGTCGCCCAGAAAGTTGATGTTGCTCTGAATCAGCCCCCAGCTCTTCAGTACCCACGAGAACGGGCTGAAGACTCCATCGTAGAGCATCATGAAGCCCAGAGAGCTTAGGGCCGTGGGCACGATCCAGGGCAGCAGCACCCCCGCGCGGACGGCGCTCTGGAAGCGCATCTTGTTGTTCAGCACCAGGGCCAGGCCAAGGCCGAGCACCGCCTTGAAAGGCACCGTCACCAGCGCGTAGATAAAGGTGTTGCGCGTTGTCTGAATGAAAATCGAGTCGGTGAGCAGATCCGTGAAGTTTTGGAGCCCGATGAACCTGCCGGGCACGCCGATCATGGTATCGGTCAGCGAGAGCCAGATGCCCAGCACGAACGGATAACCCATGAAAGCGAGCAACAACAGGCCGCCGGGCAACATCAGAATGACGCCCAGGCTCTTCTCCCGTTCGAGCCAGAGTCGGGGCTGGAACCACACATTGGCACGTGCGGTTGTGACTGCGGTTTCTACCGCCGGGGTTGGTGGTCCGGACATGCCCAAAGGCGACCTCCTAGTGGTGGCGACAGCCGCGGGTAGGGCGGCTGCCGCCAGATCGCTAGCGTTAGTTGTCCTGCCAATCGGGAGCGCCGAGGGCGCTTCCGACCAGGGGATTAACCGCCGTAGATGCGCTTCAGCTGATCCTCGCCCCAGGCAATGGACCCCTTGGCGTCGCCGGAACTGACCGCCTTGTTGAAGGTGTCGACGATGATGTACTTGGCGTAGACCTCGCCCGCCTTCTCGTCGTTCGGCCCGGCGTAGCCCTGGTCACGGCCGTACTTCGGCTCGTCCTTGAACGGCTTCATTTTGACATCTTTTTCCCACATCGGGTCGTTGGCCCACTTCTTGGTGTTCTGGAGCTGGTAGCCTTCCTGGACGTGGAAGTACTTGCCGTAGTTCGCGTCCTGGAAGAACCACCTGATGAACTCCTTGGCCGCGTCGACGTTCTTGGACTTCTTCAGGATGGCCATCGTGCGGGTGCCCAGCCGATAGAAGCGGCCGGAGGGGCCCTTCGGCATCAGCATGTGGTTCGTGTCCTTCGCAATGTCGGGGAAATCGCGCTTGCACACGAAGTAGATGCTCGAGCCGTTGTAGGTGGAGGAAATCTGCCCAGAGTTGTAGGCGCGGTTGTTCGCGCTGTCGTCCCAGGACAGGCCCGTTTCGTCGTAGCCGTTCTTATAGGCGTCGACGAACATCTCCATCGCCTTGACGAAGTCCGGCGTGTTGAAGGCCACCGTCTTCTTGTCGGCCGCCAGTTCCTGAGAGCCGAAGCTCCACATATAGGGGTAAGTAAAACCCACGGGGTCGCCGGTGCTGTGGCCGAGGGCCTGCCCGAACAGATTGCTGTTGTTCTTCTTCACCCACTTGGCGACGCTGAAATACTGCTCCCAGGTCCAATCCAGGGTGAGGC
>JAJZQK010000021.1 GCA_021847625.1 Chloroflexota bacterium | reverse complement strand
CTCTTCGGAATGCTGCACGGCATTCTTCCCGACGAGCACACCTGGCCAATAGTGTTCAGTTACGCGATCGGTGGTGCCAGCGGCAGAGAGGGTATGAAGGCGGGACTCTACTTCTCCGCCGCCTTCACCTTCCAGCGGGCGCTCCTCGCGGAACTCGCCTATCTCGCTCTGGCGCCGTTCCTTCTGTCGCCCACCGTCAACGGGGTAGTCTACACGGCCGTGGGCGTCGTGATGTCCGTCGCCGGTTGGCTCGTATTGAGCGGAAAGCAGTATCCGCACCTTCACCTCTTTGCGCATCACCACGAGGAAGCAACCGCGATGGAGACCACGACGGACATCCTGGGGAGACGCCACGTCGAGGGCGGGGCAGGGGTGCCGCCCGTGCGGTGGGCCATCGTCCACGGCTTCATCGCGGGTTTTGGTCTGGGGGCGTTCTCGCTGTTCGTCAACACGGCAGCCGTGTCCGCGATGCCCAGTCCGTGGCTAGGTTTCCTGCCGGGCCTCCTTTTCGGGCTCGGAACGATGCTCACGCTGGCGGTCGTCGGGGCGTTGTTAGGAATGTCCCTGCGCTGGCTCGGATCGCTGAGCGAACAGGAGGTGAGGCAAATCGGGGCCAGGACGGGCGGGCGAACGCTGCTATTCGGCGGTCTGCTGTTTGGCCTGCTCGGCGTTGTGACGCTCCTCGGCATTGCGAATCGTTCCCCCGTCGATCTTGGGAACCTTATGATCGTCCTCCTCCTGCTTGGCGTGGCAGCGCCGGCCCTCATCTACTCCTGGCGTGAGGTCGTAGCCGAGAGGCATCGTCGCTAGGGCAGAACTTTCCCTCGCCCGGCGGGACGCGGTGGCGTGAGCGCGCGATGCGCGGAGAGGGTGGGTGGGCGTAGTTGGGCTAGCCTACAGGTCCAGGTTCGCCTGCTTGGCGCGGGTGTAGATGAGGCGGTGGCGGTCGACGCCGTGGCGGCCCAGCTCGGCCCGCGGGCGCGCCAGGCTGCCGGCCCAACCGGCGTCGACCAGCAGGTAGCCGTCGCGGCAGTCCACCAGGTAGTGGTTGCTGGAGTTGAAGGCGATAGTCAGGACCGTATCCCGCCCGGTTGCGTGATCCCCGCCAGCGCGTAGCTCGTACTGCGCCCGCCCGCGGGGCCGCGGACGAGGATGCCCTTGTCGACCAAAGAGAGGATGTCACGCAGGGCGGTATCCTGGGAGCACCTGGCAAGCTTGGCGTACTTCGTCGTCGTCAGATTGCCCTCGAACCCCTCAAGCAGACGATTCAGCACGAGGCGCTGGCGCTCGTTGAGCGTGACGCCGGCCACGGACTCCCAGAACCTCGCCTTGCCCAGGCCGGCGCCAAGGATGGTTTCGGCCCCGTCAACGGCGCGACGGAGACAACCCAGGAACCATTCTAGCCAGGGGGTGACGTCTAGGGTGCCTTGCTGGGTGCGCTCGAGAATGCCGTAGTAGGCGGCTCGCTCCTGCCGAATCTGGGCGGACATGCTGTAGTAGCGCTGCCGGCTGTTCTCGGAGCGCGCCAGAGCCATGTCGGCGATGGCCCGCGCGATGCGGCCGTTGCCGTCGTCGAACGGATGGATGGTCACGAACCAGAGATGAGCCAGTCCGGCTCTCAGGACCGGATCGGAGTCGGCGCTGCTATTGAACCAGTCCAGGAAAGCCGCCATTTCCCCGGGCAGGCGCGCCGCCTCGGGCGCCACAAAGTGGACGTGTTCCCTGCCGACCGGGCCGGAAACCACCTCCATCGGGCCGGCGCTGTCGTCGCGCCAGGCCCCGACTCTGATCCTGCCGAGGCCGCTGCGTCCCGCCGGAAACAGACCGGCGTGCCAGGAGAAGAGCCTTTCGGCGGTCAGCGGCTGGTCGTAGTGGCCCGTGGCGTCGAGCGTCATTTCGACGATGCCCTCGACGTCGCGGTCGGCGGGCTTGAGGGCGCCGATGTCGATGCCGAGGCGGCGCGCGATCGAGGAGCGGACCTGCTCCGCGTCCAGCTTCTCCCCCTCGATCTCACTGCTCTTGAGCACGTCGGCGGTCGTGGTCTGGAGCACGGCCTCCGCGCGGAGGCTGAAGCCGAGGGCTGCCATGCGGCCGGCCAGCTGCCCCTGCCTGTGCCTGACGGCGGCCAGAGGCTCGGCGATCCGCTCCCAGTCCCAGCCGAACCGCGGCCAGTCCGGCAGCTCGTGGATGTACATTAACCGCATCTCCCGCGGAGATTATAGCTCCTAATCTCCGCATAGCGCAACTATTCGCCGTAACACATGCGGAGAATATGACCCACGACCTCCGCGACGCGGCAAGTACCCGGGTTCGTCGCGGTCTCGCTCCGGAGCAGTTGGCCCAGCTATCCAACGTGAAGAAGCACGCCAGATCAGCGAGTACGGGGAGTCGTCGGCTTGCGGTAGCCCAATGGTGAGCTAAGCGGAAAGCGGCTCACCATTGGGCACATCAACCAGACGCAACTGCCTCAACTGGCTCCTAACTGACAGCCAATGACGAGTTGGTGTCCACTGCTGCAATCCTCTTTTCACGCAAAGCAAGCGATTCTCGGAACTCAGCTGCTTCCGATACCTTGGTAAATTCGACGGTCTTGTTGAAGTTGCGCTTCACGGCGTCCTCGATCTCGCCCATGGTTACACGGAAGAACTCTTTGCGGCTGTCAACCAGATTGAGCCGGCGGTCAGCGAATGCCCGATGCAGCGCAAGCTCAAGTGCTGGGCAGTCCTCGCTGAAGACCATAGCGTGTACGTCGAAATCGAACGGTACGGAGGCGTCCCCTAGCTCGTCCACCCGCTCGGTCGGATCCAGCCTCCTCGTCACGCCGATCTTGTATACGTTCTCACCAAAGGAGCCAACATTAGAGATTACATAGACATAGCCTGCACGAGTGTTCTGCTCCCGATGAAGAACGTCTTGCTCGGCGCGGTCGATTTCCGACAGCTGTGCCGCGATTTCCGTGCGCTTCGCCTCCAATGCCGCCTTGTCCTCATCACTGGAGGCGGCCCCCAACTGCTTCGACACGTCCTCGAGCGCCTTTAGGAAATGCCTCCTCTCCTTGTAAATGCGCGCCTTGGCCTCCTCTATCTCCCTGGCGAGCTTTGCCTCCTCCCTCATCTGCTCCCGGATGCGCTTCTGTTCTTCTCGCTCCTCCTGCTTTTTGACCTGGTACCCGTAGCATAGGTCCAGCTCGCTAATCTTTAGCCTCAAGTACCTTTCTGACAGCCGAATTTCCATAGTTCTGCCCAGCTTGTTGAGGGTTTCAAAGGCCTTCTGGATGCGGTTGCGAATAGACTCTATGTTGTGGAATTTCACGCCAACTATGCTTGCGTCACACTCATTGTTGAAAGAGCGCACAATCAGCTGCACGTACTCCTTGACCATCCTTGCACCCTCTTTGGTGCTCCCGTTGACGGTCCAAGATTTCGGGCAGGAAGCTGCTGTTCCAGCTTTCACTATAGCTGACTGGGCTGCCCGGATTTCGTCCAGCTTCGCCCGATACTCTTCGGAGTCGCGCAGTTCGTACTGAGGCTTGTAGAAGCCGAAGGATTGCAGGGTTATCTCATCATCCATCTGAACGAGTTCGCTTTGCTTCGCCGCAATCTCGCTGTTGAGCCGTTCAACCTGCGCTTGCAGCGACCTTTGGGTCTGAGCCAACTGCTCAACGGCCTGGCGTACTGCAAAGTATTCCATCCCGCCAAGCTCCGCCAAAGCCTTCCGAAGACTCTCGCACTCAGCCTTAGAGGACTCCATTTCTGCTTTGATGTTGGACACGCGAAATACGTCGAGCAGAGACATTGAATACCTCCCTGTGAACGACTAGCTCGCGCTTGCGACCCAGTACCAAGGACACACGAAGCGGTTGACGCTTGCCCTAGCGTTTGCTAGGGCCATTATAACGCAGTAGATGAGTAGCTGAGCGTAGGTCTTGCTGGCAAGATGAAGGAAGGCCGCCAAGCCGATTGACATGGACCGGGCTAAGCGAGTGTGACTAGCGCGTGCCGGATTGCCTGTTTGTCGCTGTGGTAAGTTCGACTACGTGTCCAGACTCGGATGCCTGGCGTTGGCTTTGCGGAAGTGGTGGCAATGCGGTTGCCGTTCTGCTAGCGTATCGAGGGTGGTGGGCGAATCTCCTGCTCGTTGCCATGGGAGAGAGGCCCTTCTGCTTGTAAGATGCTTTGTGGGAGCGGAGGAGAGGGTTTTCTTACACAGTTCTTACTGATAAAGCTTGACAGGCCTAGTTTATCAGATGTATAATGACTGCGTCCTAAGGACGCAGTCATTATACATCTGATACAATCCTAGCCTAACTACTACCGGCCAAGTGAGCGAAAACAGCCTATGCCAATCTTCACACGAAGAGACCACTTAGCACCTTCACTGTCTGGCAACAAAGCTACTGCTTCCCTTGCCATTCTACAGCAGCTCGCTGCCGAGAATAGACGCGTCCTCTCTGACTGGCGGGCTGTTCTACTCATGCGTCGGGCAACCGAAACCATTCCCGCCAACCGACGCCGATGGGACAAACCACCGACAAGCGTATCGCAGGTGTACCCTTACCTACGCCAGATGCGCCTCAGAGGGGAGATTAGACCAGTAGATACACGGCCAGGACTCCACATCTACGAGGTCACAGTCCCTTACGCGAGCGGACTCCCTCGCGATGAAGATGAAGTCCTAATGGAGGCTCATCCATATGCGTCCTTGGCATATCTCTCTGCCCTCTCTTTCCACAACCTTACTGAGGAGCTGCCCAAAGAGATACTGGCCATCACCCCCGCGATAGGTACCGGGGATCTATTGCCACCCGGCACGCATAGGGATGACTGGGAGGGACTACCACTCGTGCGTGGTAGCCTTGTACGGCGTGTCCTCGGTCGGGCGGTGAGATGGTTTCGCATCGATCCTCGGCGCTACTTTGGCTTGGGTGAGTACCGCCCGCGTGGCTATCCCGTGCGCGTCACAACCCCTGAGCGCACTCTGCTTGATGGCCTTCTGCGGCCTGAACTCAGTGGAGGCATAGAGGTTGTCCTGCGCGCTTGGGCGATTGGGCGGGATACACTCGACTTGGACTCGCTCGTGCACCAAGTCGACCAATTCGGGATAGGTGTGCTCCGCCAGCGCGTGGGCTTCACTATGGATGAATTGGGTCTCCATCACCAAGCGCTTGCGAAGTGGCAGACAACAGCCAGACGTGGGGGTTCCAGCAAGCTCGTAGGCAGTGCGCCGTATGCATCCAATTACAGTGAGCGTTGGAACTTGTCGCTCAACGCCCCCTTGACGGCCCTGCGCGGGGGGGAGGTGTGAACTCCCTCTACCCAACATCACTTGCCGGCCTCAGCGACTGGGCAAGGCAGAACAAAGTCACTGTGGCCGAAGCACGCCTGCGCTTCGTTCAGTACGCCGTGCTGAGGGCCGTTGCCTCCTCGCGTGCCCTAAGCTCGATACTCGTTCTAAAGGGCGGCAACGCTCTGGACTTCGTCTGGCGGCCCAACCGCAGTACACTCGACCTAGATTTCTCTGTCGATGAGGCAGCCCAACCTAGCCCGCTCGACACAGAATCTCTGCGGTCCCTCCTGCAGCCTGCTCTTGAGATGGTCGGGCGTACTCTTGGCATAGCCTTTCGCGTCCAAAGCGTGGAGCAACACCCGCCAGGTCCCAACCGTCATTTCGTTACCTTCGAGGCCAAGATCGGCTTTGCACTTCCTGACCAGCTCAGAGGGCGAGCTCAGATCGAGCAAGGGAGGCCCGTCTCTAGCGTAGTCACGCTTGAGATCAGCATCAACGAGCCAATCTGCGCCGACGAGGGAATTAACATTGGTGGACTCCATCCTTTGCGAGTATGTACGCTCGACGATATTGTTGCGGAGAAACTACGAGCCCTTCTCCAACAGAAGTCACGCAACCGCACCCGTCGCCAGGACCTCCTAGATATCGCAGTGATTCTGCGCGGACCGGCAATGCTCGACCCCGCCCGGGTCTCTTGCTTCCTGCTACGCAAGGCCGCAGCACGCCAAGTGCCGGTCTCACGTAATGCTTTCCGTGACCCTGATCTAGCCGAGCGGGCACGCCGGGATTATGACGCCTTGCGCCTAACCACGCGTGAGGAGTTCGTTCCTTTTGAGGAGGCACGGGACAGCCTTCTGGCCTTCGTTGAAGGTCTCGACATCCCGGAGGTTACCGTGCCCGAGTAATGGACAGCCAGCACCGACGTTGAGCCATAAATCTTTCCTTGCAGGGGAGTCGTGCTACTTCGACTACGGTACAGTCACTGTATCGAAACGCTTCCGATCCTGCTTGTGCGCGAAGAAACCGATGCCATTCGTTGATCTTTATCGGCGGTTTCTTCCTGCTCGCACCATATATCTTACCCTAGCCAATGAGCCTACTTTTATGCTCTGCATACAAGTGATTCTTACGCTAATCTCAAGTAGTGCGGGCAGACTGGAAAGACCAAGGCCGGTCGCAAGTTCTGCGATCGGCCCTGAGCTAAATTACATGGAATAGCGTGGTTGCGCCCTACACGTCCAGATTCGCCTGCTTGGCGTGGGTCTGGATGAAGCGGCGGCGGGGGGGGACGGAGTCGCCCATCAGCATGCTGAAGACCTCGCTGGCCAGCACGGCGTCGTCCATCGTCACCTGCAGGATCGTCCGCTGCGTGGGGTCCATGGTGCTCTCCCACAGCTGCTCGGGGTTCATCTCCCCCAGACCCTTGTAGCGCTGGATGTTCACCGGCTTGCCGTTCACCTTACGCATAATGCCGTCGCGCTCCTCGTCCGAGTACACCCAGTGCGACTCTTTGCCCACCTGGATGCGGTAGAGCGGCGGCTGGGCGATGTAGAGATGCCCCCCCTCGATCAGCTCCGGCATGTTGCGAAAGAAGAAGGTCAGCAGCAGCGTCCGGATGTGCGAGCCGTCCACGTCGGCGTCGGTCATGATGATGATGCGGCTGTAGCGCAGCTTGTCGTGGTTGAAGCGCGTGCCGATGCCCGCGCCCACGGCGGTGATGATGGTGCGAATCTCCTCGTTGGAGAGCATCTTGTCTTCGCGCGCCCGCTCCACGTTGAGGATCTTGCCCCGCAGGGGCAGAATCGCCTGGAAGCGCCGGTCGCGCCCCTGCTTGGCCGAGCCGCCGGCCGAGTCGCCCTCCACCAGGTACAGCTCCGTCCGCGCCGAGTCCTTCTCGGAGCAGTCGGCCAGCTTGCCCGGCAGGGTCAGGCCCTCCAGGGCGCTCTTGCGGATCACCGTCTCGCGCGCCATCTGCGCCGCCCGCCGGGCGCGCGCCGTCGTCAAGCACTTCTCGATGATCTTCTTGCCGTCGGAGGGGTTCTCCTCGAAGTAGTTGCGCAGGCCCTCGCTGACGGCCACCTCCACCTGGTTGCGCACCTCGGCGTTGCCCAGCTTGGCCTTGGTCTGGCTCTCAAACTGCGGCTCGGTGAGCTTGACGGAAATAATCGCCGTCAGACCCTCGCGCACGTCGTCGCCCGAGAGGTTGGTCTCGTCCTCCTTGAGGATGTTGTTCTTGCGGGCGTAGTCGTTGAGCGTGCGAGTGAGGGCGGAGCGGAAGCCGGTCATGTGGGTGCCGCCGTCCACCGTGTTGATGTTGTTGGCGAAGCTGAAGGCCGTCTCGGTGAACTCCGACGTGTACTGCAGCGCCACCTCCACCGTGGTGAGGTCCATCTCGCGCTCGACGTAGATGGGCTGGTGCAGCACGGTGAGGTTCTTGTTCAGGTGGCGGACGAAGGAGAGGATGCCCCCCTCGAAGTAGAAGGAGAACTCGCGGCCGTTGCGCTCGTCGGCGAAGGTCAGCATCAGGCCCTTGGTCAGGTAGGCCATCTCGCGAAAGCGCTGGCTGAGCGTGTCGAAGTTGTAGTCGATGGTGCCGAAAATCTTCTTGTCGGCCAGGAAGGTGGTGGTGGTGCCGGTGCCCTCGGCCGTGCCGACCTCCGTCACCTCCGTGGTGGGATGGCCCTCGTGGTACTCCTGGCGGTAGACCTTGCCGTCGCGGCGCACCTCCACCCAGACCCACTCCGAGAGGGCGTTGACGGCGGAGACGCCGACGCCGTGCAGGCCGGAGGCGACCTTGTAGCCACTGCCGCCGAACTTGCCGCCCGCGTGCAGCACGGTCATGACGGTCTCCAGGGCGGACTTGCCGGTGCGGGCGTGGGTCTCCACGGGTATGCCGCGGCCGTTGTCGATCACCGTGACCGACTTGTCCTTGTGGATGGTTATGTAGATGTGATCGCAGGCGCCGGCCAGGGCTTCGTCGACCGAGTTGTCCACGACCTCCTGCACCAGGTGGTGCAGGCCGCGGATGTCGGTGGAGCCGATGTACATGCCCGGGCGGCGGCGGACCGCCTCCAGGCCTTCCAGAACCTGGATGCTACTTGCGTCGTAAGAACCGTTGTTGGTAGTTGCCATTCTCTTCCAGTCCCGCGATTCGGCTGCGGTAAAACAGCATGCCGGCGGCGGTCAGCCCGCTGGCGACGTAGGCGTTGCCCAGTACGCCGGCCATAACCCCCCAAGGCGAGTAGCTGATGCTGCTCCAGATCACTTGGGTGCCGGACAGGATGAGAAGCGTGAGGAGAATCAACCCCAACGACGACCAGAAGTTCTTCCCAACCACCAGGACGCTCAGGAGTATAGCACGAGTCGCACCAACCTCGCTAACGACGATGGCGTCGCTGGCGAAGAAGAGGTAGAGCAGAGCCCAGATGGTGGCAAAGTAGATGGCCGTCACCACCAGGCCCAGGGCGGCCTGCACGGCGCCAGCGCCCAGGAAGAGGCTGGCCACGAAGAGCCCCGTCAGCGGCACGATCAGCGCCAAAGCCACGGCCAGGATGAGCAGCCCCAGCGCCAGAGCGCTGCCGAAGTAGGAGCCGAGCTTGGCCGCCAGGCGGCGCAGGTCGACCCGGCCGTCGCGCACCTGCTGGGCGATGAGACCGAGGTAGAGGCAGCCGAGGGCGAGCCCGGCCAGCTCCAGAAAGACGAAGAGCAGGGCGAAGCCGGCCTCGCTGCCGATGCCGAGCACCAAGGTCGTGTCGGCGGGGCGGCCGGCGGTGGTATTGGGCACATTGGCCACGAAGTTGGTGACCAGCAGGGAGAGCATGTTGAAGCTGGCCGCGGCGGCCTCGGCCGTCTGGCGCAGCTCTTCGACGCGCTGGCCGTTGGGGGCGAAGACCTCGGCCCCGCTCAGCGAGGCCTGGTACCAGTCCATGAACTTCTGGAAGAGCGGCAGGGGCGTGATGTGCGGCCCGCGCCAGAGGAATAGGTCGAGCAGCATCGGGATGGCGACGATCCAGAGGCTGTGGTTGATGGCGTCGAAGCCGAGGCTGAGGACGTCGATCAGCCCCGGCTTACTATGGCTCCGTTCGGCCACGCGCATTCTCCCGTACTCCCCCTAGGCGCCCTGGGCACCGGCTTATTGTAGCACAGGAGTAGTCCCGCGCAGCGCCGGCAGGCAGGGAATGGCGCACCACGGATCGGCGGGGGCCAGGGGCGAACGCCGCCCGGCCCAGAGGGGGCGTATAGACGCCACGCCGGCAGGCGCGCAGCCCTCCGGCCGTGTGGGCCAAGAGTCCGCGCTACAGACGAGGAGAGCCCCGTGTTGGTAGCGCGGACTAACGGACATTAACAAACAACTTGATCGGATAATGCTGCCGTTTGGTCGTAGGGACGGCGCATGCGCCGTCCGTCCCGAGCGGACGCGGCATGCCGCGTCCCTACAACGGAGCGGGCCGCCCTGCGCCTCTGACCTGATGACGTTGTCAACTTTCATCAGCCCGCTGCCGTCGTGCCGGCGGCGCCCCGCTAGGCGAGCGCCCCTGCCTCGCCCAGGTAGGCCTCCTGCACTTTGGCATTGGCGCGCAGCTCGGCCGCCGGCCCGCTGAGACTGATCGTGCCGGTCTCCAGCACGTAGGCCCGGTTGGCCACGGAGAGCGCCATGTTGGCGTTCTGCTCCACCAGCAGGATGCTGGTGCCCGACTGGTTGATCTCCTGGATGATGTCGAAAATCTGCTGCACCAGGATGGGCGCCAGGCCCATCGAGGGCTCGTCCAACAACAGGATCTTCGGACTCGCCATCAGGCCCCGGCCCATAGCCAGCATCTGCTGCTCGCCGCCCGAAAGCGTGCCTCCCGGCTGGGAGAGTCGCTCCTTCAGGCGCGGAAAGCGCTGAAAGACACGCTCCATGTTGCCTTTGATGGCGTCCCCATCGCTGCGGGTGTAAGCGCCCATCAGCAGGTTCTCGCGCACTGTCAGGTTGGCGAAGATGCGCCGCCCTTCCGGCACGTGGCAGACGCCCATCTTGACCACGTCGTGCGGCGCCCTCTGGGTGATCTCCGCGCCGGCGAAGAGCACGCTACCGGCCTTGGCCCGCACGATGCCGGAGATGGTCTTGAGGATCGTCGACTTGCCGGCACCGTTGGCGCCGATGAGGGTGACGATCTCGCCCTCGTCCACGCCGAAGGAGACGCCCTTGACGGCGCTGATGGCGCCGTAGGCGACCTGCAGGTCCTTCACTTCCAGCAACATCAGCCTACTCCCTTCCCGAGGTAGGCCTCGATGACCTTCGGGTTGTTCTGGATTTCCTTCGGCGTGCCCTGGGCGATCAGCTCGCCGAAGTCCATCACGTAGATGCGCTCGCAGATGCCCATCACCACCCGCATCTGGTGCTCGATCAGCAGGATACTCAGGTGGAAGCGCTCGCGAATGAAGTTGATCAGCTCCATCAGGCGGCGGGCCTCGTTGGGGTTCATGCCGGCGGCCGGCTCATCCAGCAGGAGCAGGCTGGGCTGAGTAGCCAGGGCGCGGGCGATCTCCAACCGCCGCTGCTCGCCGTAGGGCAGGTTCTTCGCTTGCTCCGCGTGGCGGTCGGCCAGGCCGAAGACGTCGAGGAAGTCGAGCGCCTTCTCTGTCAGCTGCTCCTCCTCGCGATTGAACGACGGCCAGCGCACCATGGCCGACAACAGACCGTAGTGCACGTTGCGGTGATAGGCGATGCGCACGTTGTCCAGAACGGTCAGCTCGGGGAACAGGCGGATGTTCTGGAAGGTGCGCGCCACACCCCGCTGGGTAACCTCGAACGGCTTGAGCTTGGTGATGCTTTCCCCATTGAGCTTGATGTCGCCCGCGGTGGGTTTGTAGATACCCGTCACCAGATTGAAGACGGTCGTTTTGCCGGCGCCGTTGGGGCCGATGATGCCCACGAGCTCCCCCTCGCGGACGGCCACGGAAACATCCTGCACCGCCTTGAGACCGCCGAAGTACATCGTCAGACCGTCGGTTGCCAGCACGGTCGAACGGCTGGAGACGTTTTCCGCCAACTCAGGCCTCCTTCCCCGAGGCCGGTACCAGGGCTGCTTTCAGTCGTCGCACGACCTTGCCGGGCTTCAGCGGCCCCAGTTCGATGCCGCCCATCAACCCTCGCGGGCGCAAGATCATGACGATGATCATCACCAGCGGGTAGATCACCATGCGCCAGTCCAGGAACTCTTGCGGCAAGACGATCCTTAGCCCCTCCAGCAAGAATACCCAACCGACGGCCGCGATAATGGTGCCGGTCATGCTGCCCAGACCGCCCAACACCACCACCATCAACACATCCACCGACTTGAGGAAGTCGAAATTGGAGGGATGGAGGAAGACGTACAGGTGAGCATAGAGGCCGCCGGCCAGGCCGGCGAGTCCAGAACCCACCACGAAGGCTAGCGTCTTGTACTTCGTGGTGTTGATGCCCATCGCATCGGCGGCGATTTCGTCCTCCCGGACGGAGACTATGGCTCGGCCGTGGCTGGAGTAGATCAGATTGCGCACGAGGATTACGGCGGCCGCCGCGGCAAAGAAAGCCCAGGCGAAACTCGTCAGCTTGGGAATGCCCGTCAATCCCCGGGCGCCGCCCATCGCCGGTATCACCTTGTCGGCGTTGTCGAACAGCACCTTCACCATAATGCCAAAGCCGAGCGTGGCGATGCCGAGATAGTCCGAACGCAAGCGCAGGATGGGCAGGCCGATGAGGTAGCCGATCGCAGCGGCCGTTGCCACCCCCGCGGCGAGAGCCAGCGGGAAGGACAGCGGATTGCCCTGGAAGACTATTTTCGTGACAAGGGCCGAGGCGTAGGCGCCAATGCCATAGAAAGCCGCGTGACCAAGTGAGAACTGGCCGTTGTAGCCGTAAATGACGTTAAGGCCGAGCGCGTAGGTGACGAAGATACAGGCGTAGGTCAGAATGGTAATCTGGTACGCGTTCAGTAATTCGGCGCTGATGGCCGTTTGCAGGACCACGAAGACGGCCAGGGCCGCCGCCGCGGGGAGGAGGATTCTTCGGCTGAGCATTGCCTACACCTTCTCTACGCCCGACTTGCCCAGCAGGCCGGTTGGCCGCACGAGCAGCACGATAATCAAGATGCCGAAAGCCACCAGGTCGCGCAAGGTGGACGAGACGTAACCTGTGGTCAGCACCTCGGCCTGGCCCATGATGAGCGAGCCCAGCAGCGCGCCGGGGATGATGCCGATGCCCCCTAGAACGGCGGCGACGAAGGCCTTGAGGCCCGGCATGATGCCCATGAAGGGATCGACCTGCGGGTAGGCGATGGCGAAAAGCACGCCGCCCGCGCCGGCCAGGGCGGAGCCGATGGCAAAGGTAATGGAAATGACCGTGTCGACGTTGATGCCCATCAGGCGGGCCGCGTCGTGGTCGAAGGAAACCGCCCGCATGGCAATGCCCACCTTAGTGCGGGTGACGAACAGTTGGAGCGCTACGACCAGGAACAACGAAACGCCCAGAATAATGACCAGGATATTGGAAATCGCCACGCCGCCGATGTTCCAGGATGTCACCTCGAATGGCCGCGGGAAGGTACGGTAGTTCGGTCCGAAGACAAAATTGAGGGACGTGAAGTACTCCAAGAAGATCGAAACGCCAATGGCCGTGATCAGGGCGGCGATTTTGGGCGCCCGCCTTAGCGGCCGGTAAGCCAGGCGTTCGATGGTGACCCCCAGCACCATGCTGACGATCATCGCCAGGATAATCGCCGGCAGGAACGAGAGACCCAGCACTGAAACAGCGAAGAAGCCGGCAAACGCGCCGACCATGAAGACGTCGCCGTGGGCGAAGTTAATCAGCCGGACGATACCGTAGACCATCGTGTAGCCCAGAGCGATCAGCGCGTAGACCGAACCAAGCTGGATGCCGTTGATCACCTGCTGCAAAAAGTAGACGATTTGTGCGTTAAGATCCATGCGCCTGACCCCCGATCGGGCGAGTGCTAAGGGGAGAGAGGGCAGACTTTCGGTCTACTCTCTCTCACTACAGCGGGAAACGCTAGGGCTGGACTGTAGCCACGTAGGTCTGCTTGCCGCCCTTGATCTGCAGCACCACCGCCGCCTTGGTAGGATCGCCGTTCTTGTCGAAGGTGATCTTGCCGGACACGGTCTGCACGCCTGATAGGCCGGCCATCGCGTCCCGCACCTTGGTCGGATCGTCGCTGCCGGCCTTCTCGGCCGCGGTCAGCAGCAGGGTGGTGGCGTCGTAGGCCAGGGCCGCCAGGGCGTCCGGGACGGCGTTGTACTTCGCCTTGTAGTTCTTGACGAAGTTCTGCACGGTCGCGCCCTGGTCGTCCGGCGAGTAATGGTTGCTGAAGTAGCCGCCCTCGGTGGCCTTGGTGTCCAGGTCGGAGGAGTCCCAGCCGTCGCCGCCGCCGAACACCGCCGCGATGCCCACCTGCCGCGCTTGGGCGGCGATCAGGTTGACCTTGTTGTAGTAGTCGGGCAGGAAGAGGAAGTCAGGCTTGTCGGCCGCGACCTTGGTCAGCAGGGCCGAGAAGTCCTTGTCGTCCTTGCCGTAGGACTCGAACACGTTGATCGTGCCGCCGCCGGCCTTAAAGCCATCGCGGAAGAACTCGGCCAGGCCCTTGGTGTAGTCGTTGCTGTTGTCGTACAGTACGGCTGCCTTCTTGGCCTTGAGGTTGTCCAGCGCGAACTTCGCCATCACGGTGCCCTGGAAGGGGTCGATGAAGCAGGCACGGAAGACGTAGTCCTTGCGCTTGCCATCGGCAACGGTGACGGACGGGTTGGTGGACGTACCGGTGATCATTATGACCTTGTTCGACTGAGCCACGTCCGAGATCGGAATGGAGACCTTGGACGAGACGGAACCGACGAGGGCCTTGACGCCGTCCTGGGTGATCAGCTTGTTGGCGGCGTTGACGCCTTCCGTTGGGTCGTTCTTGTCGTCGGCGGTAACCACAGTGACCTTGGCGCCGCGAGCGTTAGCCTCGGCGACCATCAGGTCGATGCCGTTCTTGGTGGATTCGCCGAAGGTCTTGACGTCGCCCGTCAGCGGGGCAACCATGCCGATCTTGTAAGCGAACTTGGGCGCTGGGCCAGTGCCGGCAGCAGCCGGAGCAGCGGTAGCCGCGGGCTTGGGCGCCTGGGTCGCCTGGGGCGCGGCAGCCGGAGTGACTGCCGATGTCGTGCAGCCAGCCGCGACGGCGGCCGCACCAGTGGCTCCCAGAGCCACCAGCAGCTCACGCCGGGTCATCGACTTGGACAGAAACTTGGGAATCCTCACTCCCACATCCTCCTCATTACCAACTTCACTTGCTCGCTCCCAGAGGGAGCAATAGAACCAACGAGCCGATTCTGCTCGCAATGAGCACTAGGCTTTGCTTCCACGGAGGGGCGGCCATCCCTTGCTTGGCAGAACGGCCGTGAGGTGAGCCGAGTCCAGGGGGCAACGAAACGCGACCTTGGCGTCGTCGCCCCGCAGCGGAGTCTCGCCCACGGCTCGTTCGACCTAATCAGTGGCCGACGAGTTCACCCCCAACCACAGTCGAGCTCGCCGTTGAGCTCCGCTTCACTATTCCCTTCCGCGGGCGACCGGGTAGCCGCACACTCCGGATGGCGCGGCAGACAGCCTCGGGCGAGAGTCCTACCGCGCGACCATCGACGGGGCATTATATCTACGGCCCCACTGGTTGTCAATAACGTCACAAGAGCCCAGGGCCTATGCGTTCTGGCGACTTGGGGCCCTTCACTCCGGGAGGTCGAGGCTTCAGCCGGTAAGCGATGGAGAAGACGATGGTTAACCCGGCTGAAGCCTCGACTTTCAGAAACGCAGCCCGCGCCGCGCGCGCGGGTTCGCCGTCGGCAGAGACACCGACGGCCACCAATCACAACCGCCGGAATCGATGAAGCGGCCCTCGCGAACGTCCCGCGAATGCCAGTCGGCGTCGCCGGAAGTAGGTACGTGTTAGCCGTGCCGCCGCCACCAGCGCACGCCTAGGAACACCAGAGCGGGCACCCCTGCCAGCCAGAGCGCGTAGTCGATGGCGCTGCCCACGGCCGTGGGTTTGACTTCGCCGGCCGCCTCTTCGATGTTGACGGGGCCAGACGGCGGGCGGGATGGTGGGTCGACCGCCGGCGTGGCCGAAGCCGCGGGGGCGGGCGGCAGGTCCAGCAACCAGAGCCCGGAGCCGGTCAGGGCGTAGGCGCGCGGCTGCGCCTCGCCGGCCACCTGCAGCCTAACCTCCGGCGAGGCCGGCAAGCTGACACCCACCTCCTGCCAGACCTGCCGCCGGCCGCCGGGCTCGGACAGCAGCGCGTAGACCCTGGCCGAAGTGCCCTGGCAGAGGGAACGGGGGCTGGCCAGCAACAGTGGCGATTGGCTCGGGGCGACGACGAGCCCGCCAGGGCCAAACACGAAGCAGCTGTTAAGCGGGGGACTGGCGAACGCTCGCCAGGTGGAGAACGTATCGTAGCTGGCCGTCAGACCCTGCTGGGTCGCAACGTACACGGCACTGAAGCGGTCGCCGAACGAGCGCGGGCGGCCGGCGATGGCGTAAGTCGGGGTCTCCGCGGGGGAGACATTGAGGAAGCGCTCGTCAGCCATGTCGCCGGCCAGCGAACCCAGGCTGCTGGCCACCAGCAGGCGCCCATTTTCCGCGCGCGCTATCTGATAGAACTTCTGCGCGTGCCGGTCGCTATCCGAGAGCAGCGTGCGCCAGCTGGCGCCGCCATCGGCCGTAGCCAGCAGCTCGTCGCCCGTGCCGTCGTGGTAGAACGTGCTGACGA
>JAJZQK010000663.1 GCA_021847625.1 Chloroflexota bacterium | reverse complement strand
CGCCCCTACAGATAACGTTGGATCCCCGCTTGCGCGGGGATGACAGGGATGCCGGCAGAGGCTCCACTGGCCCTCCCGGTAGCGAGCACCCGGGCAGCAACAACTACGTCGGACTATTTAGATGGTTATGACGACTTTGATCGCTTCTTCCTTGTGGTGGATGCTGAACTCCAGCGCCTCGAGCGTCTGGTCCAGCGAGAAGGTGTGCGACACCGGCGCCCGCAGCTCCACCTTGCCCGCCGCCGCCAGGGCGACGGCCGTCGCGTACTGGTTCGCGTAGCGGAAGCACCCCTTCACGGTCAGCCGCTGGCGCACGATGCGCATGGTGTCCATCGGGATGATCGACTGGCTGGACATCCCCACCAGCACCACCGTGCCGCCGCGCTTGGCGACGTACAGGCTCTGCTGGGTCGTGGGGACGGCCCCCGCCGTCTCCAGGACGACGTCGGCGCCCTGCCCGCCGGTAAGGCGAAGGATATCCTCCTTGGTGTCGACCTTGCTCGCGTTCACCACGTGCGTGGCGCCCATCTCGCTCGCCAGCTTCAGCCGCTTCTCGACGATGTCGGCGACGATCGTCTTCGCGGCCCCGCGGGCGCGAACCGCCTGCAGCGTGTACAGCCCGATCGGCCCCGAGCCAAGGATGGCGACCGTCTGGCCCACCTGCACGTTGCCCTCCCAGGCGCCCTGCAAGCCCACGACCAGGGGCTCCAGCATCGCCCCCTCGATGAAGTCGAGGTTGTCCGGTAGGGGATAGATGTAGTCGGCCGGCGCGATGCCGTACTCGGCGAAGAAGCCGTTGGTGTGGGGACCGCTCTGGTACAGTCCGTACGGGCAGAGGTTGTAGTCGCCGCGCTTGCAGAACTCGCACTGGCGGCAGGGGATGCCAGGCTCGACGGCGACACGGTCGCCGGGCTTGAACTTGGTCACCGCCGAGCCGACCTCGGCCACCTCGCCGGATGCTTCATGGCCCAGCACGAACGGCCGCTCCACCACCTTATCGCCGATGTGACCCTCGTCGTAGAAGTGCATGTCCGAGCCGCAGACGCCCACGGCCTTGATGCGCACCACCACGTCTTCAGGCCCCGGCACGGGACGCGGGATCTCTTCGATGCGAAGATCGTGTGCCTTGTGTAGAACTGCTGCCTTCATTCTCACCTCACCGGTCGGCAAGACTACTCATCGCTGCTTTTGCCGCCACGGCCTCAGTGTAGCATCCTGGCCCAGAGAAGACAATAAGGCCGGTGCCGGGCAGATTCCCCGAACACCGGCCCAGCGGCCGCCGTCACGCCCTTGGCGCTCGCGCCAGGGCAAACGGATTGAAATTGGTCTTCCAGTCGTAGTAGTCCTCGGCCTCCAAGTGCTTCAACTGGCCCACCACGTAGTAGGTAATCGGCGTGAAAAGGACCTCCACCCCCACCTTGAAGACGTAGTTGGAGACGAAGACGGCCCCCAGCAGCCAGGTCGGCAACACCCCCCAGAAGGCGACGGCGAGGAAGATCGAAGTGTCGATCCCCTGGCCGACCAACGTCGAGCCTATCGTGCGCGACCACAGGAACCGGCCCCGCGTGAGCAACTTCAACTTCGCCAGCACGTAGCTGTTGGCGAACTCCCCGGCGAAGTAGGCGATGAGGCTCGCCAACACGATGCGTGGGGTCTGCCCCAGCACGGCATGGAAGCTGTCCTGCAGCTCGTAGCCGGGCGCGGCGGGCAGCGCATCGACCACTCCGAGAACCACCGCCGTCACGGCCAGCCAGAAGAAGCCAGTCCAGATGACGCGGCGGGAGCGGCTGTAGCCGTACACCTCGGTGAGGACGTCGCCGAAGATGTAGGCGAGAGGGAAGAGGAGCGTGCCGCCGTCGAACGTGAGCGGGCCCAGCTCCACGATCTTCGTGGAAGCGATATTGGAGACGATGAGCACCGCCACGAAGGCGGCCATGACGAGGTCGAGATAGCGGTAATTGTGACGATCAGCCAAGAGGTCTACCTCCGATTTTGATTGCCCCTCCTCAGCGTAATGGAGTCGGGCCTATCCCCAAGGGAGATCAGCCGGGTGTCGGCACCGGCCGCGCAACGCGCACCTTAGTATACCCAATTTGCGCAGGCTCTGCACCCGGGGGCCGTATAATGTAGCCGCGACACCGCATAACCGCGGTGCATCTGCTCAATCCATCCGCCGGCCGCCGCATCTACGGCTGCATCAGAGCGGACAGCACGTATATGGAGGCAGGGGAGGAACCGTGGCCGACAAACCGTACGCCGAGGAGCTCGTCTACGCCGAGACAGAGGATGGTCTCATTCTGGAGGGGGTCGTCATTAGCCCCGCCTCCAAGCCTGCCCAATCCGTGCCCATCGTGTGGATCCATGGGCTAGCGGGGAAGTTCTACAGCCCGCTGGTGGTAAAGGCAGGGAGAGAGCTGGCCGCGGCGGGCCACACCGTTATCGCCGGCAACAACCGCGGGCACGACTTCGGGACCACGCTCTTGCAGACCAACGGGCGTGTGAAACTCGGCGGAGGCGGCTGGGAGCGGTTCGAGGAGTCGCCCCTCGACGTCGCGGCTTGGCTCGATTTCGCGACCAGCCTCGGGTTCAAGCGGGCGGTCCTGCTCGGCCACAGCCTCGGCTCCCTCAAGGTAACCTACTATCAGGCCCAGCGTCAGGACGAACGTGTGCACGGTTTGATAACGGCCTCGCCGCCCGTGCGGGCCGGCCGGGTGCGGCCGGAGCTGCTGGCGACGGCCCAGGAGATGGTGGCGGCGGGACGGTCTCAGGACCTCCTCCCCTGGGGCATCAGCCCCGTCGGCGGCGGCACCTTCAGCGCGCGCGCCTACCTCAACCGCGCCCAGGTGAACCTGGACGTCTTCGGCGTGGACACCGCGAACCCGGCCGTATGCCAAATCCGCTG
>JAJZQK010000662.1 GCA_021847625.1 Chloroflexota bacterium | reverse complement strand
TTACAAGAACCTGCTCAACCACCTCGGTCTGGGCAACAGGCCGGTCAAGATCGATCACAAAATGGCCCAGACAGCCGTCGTCGACGAGGACATCCTCCAGCGCTTCGACGTCGACTTCCGCCGGGTGGAGCTCGGCGCGCCGGATGGCAGGCAGGACAAGCCAATGCCGGACGACGCTTATATGGACGAGTGGAGCGTGGTCAGGCGCCGGCCCCCCGGAGGCTACTACTACGACCTGACGCCCGACGGCAGCCCGCTGCGGGAGATCAACACGGTCGGTGGCCTCGGCAATTACCGCTGGCCCGATCCTCTGGATCCGGGTCGCTTCCGCCACCTGCGGGACGAGCTGAAACGGCTGAAGGAAGACACGGACTACGCCAGCGTCCTCGTTCTGAACTGCAGTTTCTTCCTGCGCTGCGCCGAGCTGCGCGGTTGGGAGAACTTCTTCATGGACCTGGCCGGCGACCCGGATTTCGCCGAAGCCCTGATGGACAGGTATCTCGACATCAAGCTGGCAATGGCCGGCCGCGCGCTGGAGTTGGTGGGCGACCTGCCGGACGTAGTGGTCTGTACGACCGACGATTTCGGCTCCACCGATAGACTGCTTGTCTCGCCGGACCTCTGGCGGCGCATGATCAAGCCTCGCTTCCAGAAGACGTTCGATCTCTTCAAGGCGCGCACGGACGCCGTCCGCTTCTTCCATTGTGACGGGGCCGTCTATCCGTTAATGGCTGACTTCATTGAATCCGGCGTGGAGGTCATCAACCCTGTGCAGGTGTCGGCGGCGGGCATGGGCGACACCAAGAAGTTGAAGGCGGAGTTCGGCGATAAGCTCAGTTTCTGGGGCGCCATCGATACGCACCACGTTCTGCCGCACGGCACGCCCGAGGATGTGCGACAGGAGGTCAAGCAGCGCATAATGGATCTCGGCCCGGGCGGTGGCTACGTCGTCTGCTCGGTGCACAACATCCAGCCCGAGGTACCGCCGGAAAACGTGGTGGCAATGTTCGACGCCGTGAACGAGTTCGGCTGGTATCCGCTGAAGCCGTAGACGGAATCGTTGCCGCAAGCAAACCCGCCCGTTAACGAGGATAGCTACATACGCGTGAGCCGCCCGTGGCTGGTGCAGGTCTCCGTTGGCCTGGGGGTTATCATCACCACCTTCGACACGGGCGGCATTAACGTCTCTCTACATACGCTGGCCACCCACTTTGGCGTTGCGGCCAGTACCGTGGCCTGGCTTCCCCTGCTCATGTTCCTCGTCGTTACAAGCACGCTCCTCCTCTTCGGCAGACTGTCCGACCAGCTCGGCAGCAAGTGGATCTTCGCAGGCGGCTTCGCCGTCTATGCCCTCGGCTCGGCGCTCGCCGGTTTGGCGACGAGTTTCGGCCTACTGATCGCCTTCCGTGGTCTGCAGGCGATCGGCGTTTCGATGCTCTCTGCCAATTCGATGGCCATCCTTACCGAGTGCTTCCCGCCGCACAAACGCGGCGCGGTGATCGGCATCAACAGCGCCGTGGTCGGGCTCGGCTACTTCGCCGGCCCCATCTTGGCGGGCCAGCTCATCGCCAACCTGGGCTGGCGCTTCGTGTTCTTGGCGAACGTGCCCGTCTGCCTGGCCGGACTGTTCATGGCCGTGCTCGTGCTGCCTATGCCCCGCCGAAGGTCGCAAAGGCTGCGGTTCGACTTCCTGGGTGCCTTCCTGTTTGCCTGCATGGCCACGAGCCTGCTGCTGGCCGTCAACGCCGCGAAATCCGGCGCCGTTTTCTCGGCCGCGGTGCTGGGCCTCGTCGGCCTGGGCGCGGTCACGCTGGGAGCGTTCCTGTTCGTCGAACGGCGGGTAGCCGAGCCGATGATCGACCTCGGCCTGTTCCATAGCCGCCTCTTCTCGCTATCTTTGGCCAGCGCCTTCTTCTTGTTCGTGGGCACCGCCGGTCAGGACATGCTCGTGCCCTTGTTCGCTCAGCAGATCCTTCTACAGAGCCCGGCTACCGCGGGCATGATAGCGGCCGTGGTGCCGTTCGTGCGCATGCTGCTTGCCTCGCCGAGTGGCCTGCTATCCGATCGCATAGGCTCCCGCTGGTTATCCGGGCTGGGGGCCGGCCTTACGGCCCTGGGCGGGCTTGGCCTGTACACGTTGACCTACAACCCATCCATCGTTTGGCTGGTCGGCTCGTTGGTGTTGATCGGCCTGGGCACCGGCCTCTTCTTCTCGCCCAACATGCACGCGACCATGGCCTCCGTGCCCCCGGATCGTCTGGGCACCGCCGCCGGGGCGCTGGGCGTCCGGCGGAACCTCGGCCAGTCCTTCGGCGTGGCCCTTGCCGCTTGCCTGCTGCAGGCGGGGGGCGCCGGGGCGGAGGCGGGCGTCCCCGGCTTTCAGCTGGCCTTTGGCGTCGAGGCTACCAGCGTCACGGTCGCGGTGCTGGCGGCGGTCTCGGCCGGCTCGACGCTGACGGCGGCTCGGCGAGCCGGCCTGGCGCGGGCCGCGAAATAGCGGCCTCCGCCAAGGCTAACCTGGCTAGCCTCCCCGCCATTCCGTCTATCTTGCCGGCTCTCCCGCCCACGGCTTATAATTCCTTTAAGTAGCTCACCCGCCCAGTCAGCCCGCCGGCACCTTCATCCAGCGAGCAGCCAGCCCCCTGATCTAGAGGCAGGCGCGGCGACTACGCCGCCCTAGCGAACGACGAAGGCGAACGGGGTTCCCCCGTTCGCCGCATATCGGAGGCAATCACCTAATGGCACAGGAATTAGGGAGAATCGAGAGGCCCGAGGCCGCGCAGTTTAAGGGAGAAAAGAAGATTTACCTGGTCCCCCTCATCTTCGGCCCTGCCAGCCCCGAGGCGGACTTCCAGGACATCATTCAGCCCGACTGGCCCGGCGCCGACGAGCACGTGCGCCGGC
>JAJZQK010000661.1 GCA_021847625.1 Chloroflexota bacterium | reverse complement strand
GGGTCATGTCCTGCCTGCGCTTCGTTGCTGTACAGCCAGAGCGTGGCCCCCAACAGGTATTCCGGCACGTCGCCCCGGCGCAGGCGCTCCGCGAGGGCGGTGACCTCGACCTCCGGCGACCAACCAGCGGCGGGTTGCGCCGCCTGGCCCGCCAACCCCCCTTCGGTGGCAAGCATCGGCAGCACGAAACCCAGCTGCTCCCTCATCACGGAGGCGTAGGTTTCGAGGTGCCCCCAGCTGTCGTCTCCGGGACGCATTAGGTAGGGGTGCACGCCCACCACCACGCCCACGTTCAGGAGCCAGTCGATTCCACGGAGGTTCACCACCTCCGTCAGCATCTTTCGGAGGAAGAGCACGTCGTCGTAGTCGCCTTCCGGGGCCAGAGGGGTCAGCACCGGATAGCCGCCGTACTGGTGGATGATTTCCGCGGCGTCCACCCAGCGCCGGGCGAAGTAGACAGGGTCGGGCAACTGCCCGCTGTTCTCGGAGCGCAGGTTGGGCTCGTTGTAGGGGACGACGTAGTGCATGCCGTGCGCCACGGCGCGCTGGGTCACGCCGCCGAGATCGCCGTCCTGGTGAATGGAAGGCGAATACACCCTCGCCACCACCTCTATGCCGGCCTGCTGGGCCAGGGCAAGCATCTCCTCCCGGGGGTCGAGCACGGTGACGAGGCGGACGCCAAGGCTCTGCCAGTGCCTGACGGCCAGCGCGGCGTTGACGCTGCCGCCGATGATCGGCGTATCGTGGAGCCCGAATACCCCAGGCGGACGGGGATAAGAAGCCAGGAAGTCGGGACTATTGGGTTGTCGGACCTGGACCTCCACCGTCGTCTTCCCCAACACTGCCGACATCGGCAGGCCCGGCAAGACGACGAGGGCCAAGGCGAGTAAGCGCATAAGCATGCGTGCCGCTCCTTGCGGTAAGGAACACAAAGGGACCCAGGACTGGTTGGTATTCCGTTGAGGTGCGGTCTGGGCAGTCATGGACGGCTCTCGTAAGCATTCTAGCGTACGAGCATTGGTATGTCTACTAGCAAAAAGGGCTCTACGTCCTTCGAGGGGAAGACACAGACCCCGTTCCCCGAGCCACTTGCGCTGAAGCCGGCTAGGCGCTATGCTCCTCTCGTGGTGGCCCGCAAGGGCGATGACCATTCTTACTTGAAGGAGATGCCTCTATGCCTGCCAATCCCCCGCTGACCCCGCAAGAGCGCCGAGAGAAGATCGCCCAGATCGCCGCCCTACCCGGACGGCTGGTGGAGGCGGTGGCCGGCCTCACGCCGGCTCAGCTCACCACGCACTACCTGCCGGGCGAATGGACGGTGGCACAGAACGTCCACCACCTGGCCGACGCGCACATCAACGCCTTTGCCCGCATCAAGCTGATGCTGACCGCCGAGCGGCCCACCTTCTTTGCGTGGGACCAGCCGAGCTGGGCGAACCTGCCCGACGCCAACGGCGCCGAGCTGGGCGATTCCCTGGCGCTTCTGCGCGCCCTGCACGGCCGCTGGGTGATCTTGTTGGAGAGCCTCGACGAGGCGCAGTGGCGCCGGGTCGGCCTGCACCCCGAACGAGGCGAGATGACGGTCGACGACCAGCTGCGCACCTACTCCGGCCACGGCGAGGCCCACCTGCAGCAGATAGCCAAGACCCTGGCCGCGGCGAAGAGTTAGGGAGCACAGATTGGCTGAAGAAAAGCGATTCCACGGCATCATGCGCAGCGTCACCCTCGGCCGGGAGGACATGGCCAGGGTGCTGGCCATGCCGCTCACGGAGATCGACGACTGGAGCCCGGTGCGGGTAATCGTCTATCCGGACTGGCCGGCGGTCCTGCAGGCACTTGCCGAGTCGATGGTGGGCGTGGTTAGAGAGAACAACCGGCTGGGCAGGCCAACCAGCCTTATCGTGCCCGTGGGGCCGACCGGACAGTATCCCGTCGCCGCCGCGCTCTCCAACCGCGAGCGGCTCAGCTGGCGCGACGTCTGGCTCTTTAACATGGACGAGTACCTGGACTGGCAAGGCCGGCCCATCCCCGAGGACCACCCCATGAGCTTCCGCGCGGCCATGCGACGGGAGTTCTACGACCGCCTGGACGAGGAGCTGCGCCCGCCCGAGGGCCAGCGCTGGTTCCCCGACCCCTTCGACCCCGAGGCCACCGAGCGCAAGATAGACGAGGTCACGGGCGGCGAGGGCGTGGACGTTTGCTACGGGGGCGTGGGCGAGCACGGCCACCTGGCGTTCAACGAGGCCCCGGGCCTGTTGGCCCACTACGCGCACCTGACGCCCGAGGAGTTCAAGGCTTCGCGCACCCGCGCGCTGCCGCTCAACCCGGAGACCCTCGGCCGGGCCTTCAGCAGCCCCCTCTACACGCTCAGCCCGCCGGGCGCGGTGACGCTGGGCCTGCGGGTCATCCTCGGGGCTAAGCGCATCGAGCTGGCCACCTTCGGTGTACGGCTGAAGTTGGCCGCCATGCACCCGCCGAGCCTCGACTTTCCGGCCACCTTCGTCCAAGAGCACGCCGATCCCAAGCGCAAAGTGATCATCCATGGCGCGGCCGAGCGGACGTAGCGGCAACGACACCACGGAGGGCGGAGGGAGGGAGGGAAGACGAAGAAGGCGCCGGCGACTGCCCGACGCCTTCAGTTGGCGGCTGCTACTTATCGAGCCACATGTTGCCGAGGTAGGGAGAGTTGTCCATGGTTACCGAGAAGTCCTTGATGGCCTTGTCGAACGCCCACGGCAGTGGAGACTCGGCGATCGGAATAGTGAAGCACTCGTCGAGGAGCAGTTCCTGCAGCTTCCGGGCGGCCGCCTTCCGCTTCTCCTGGTCGAGGGTGGTCTGCATCTCGTTGCGCAGCTGGTCGTACTCTGGCGAATTGAAGTTGGTGTAGCTGCCTTCCTTGCCGCTCA
>JAJZQK010000660.1 GCA_021847625.1 Chloroflexota bacterium | reverse complement strand
GGCCGGCAGATGGTGCTGGGCTCGGCCACCATACAGCCGTGCACCAATAGACCAATAGTAAGGAGTAACAAGATGACACAGACTACACGGCCCCAGCGGGGCCCTTCATCTCCTGTGCGGGACGAGAGCCAACAGACCCCGCGGGAGACCACGCAACCCCTGGACTACGAACGGCACCTGGAGGCTGAGCATAACTTGCTGGTAGACTCGCAACAAGGCTGGCCGACGGAAGTCAGACGCTATCGCCTGTTCCACCCGATGCAGGGCCAGCGGCGGGAGAAGACGTTGGTTGCGTTCGTCGGCACCCGGCCGGCGGCATTGTCCTACTTCTTCCGCTACATCCACCCGACGACAAGGGCTAAGCGTAGTGTTGGGCAGTCTGCCTGGAGGCGCTAGAGATGGCATACGCCAATAGACCAAGCCAGAACAGACTTCACGCCCCCCCCCGCGGGGGGCGTTGGCGAACAGCTGGCGCAACAGGCCGTAGCCTTGGCCGGTCAGGGCCAGTGGACTCGGGCAGCCCAGGTCAATCGCGACCTGCTCAAAAACTATCCGAAGGACACGAAGACCCTCAATAGACTGGGCAAGTGCATGACGGAACTGGGTGACTATGAGGCAGCTATTGTCGCGTACAGGCAAACGCTCGAGTGCGACGAGCAGAACGACATAGCCCGCAAGAATCTGGACCGGCTCTCGCTCCTCGAGAAGAACGTTGCCGGCCCGGCGCCGGAACCGACGGCCGTTCTTCGGGAGGCGTTCATCACAGACGCGGGACGGTCCACGGTTGCTGCCCTGCAGGGCCCTGCCGACCCCGAGGCGCTGGCCGCGTCCTCACCAGGCCGCGAGCTAGAGCTGAGGGCCGAGCGAGATGGGCTGTCTGTGTGCACCCGTGACGGACGATCGCTCGGCAGGCTGGAGACACGCCTTGCCCGCCGCCTGCTGACGCTATTGCAGGGCGGCAACGTGTACACGGCGACCCTTGCCTCGGTCTCCTCAGGCGGCGTCCGCGTGGTCCTACGCGAGACATACCGTCACCCTAGCCAGGCAAACACCGTCTCCTTCGTCGTTCCCGAGGAATCGCCAGCGGGGCAAGCCCGCCTGCGGGACACCCTGCTCCGGCCCCTTAGCGATGAGGACGAGGACGAAGAGGAGATGGACGCATCCGGCGGCACCAGGGCGACGGATGCCGACGACTCGGAGGCGGAGACGAGCGATGGCGAGGAGCGAGACCCCTATGCCGCCGAGTCGCCGGGTGTGTCAGACAATAGATGAAGGGCAACAACGCGTCAGGTCGGGCCGGCCGCCGTAGGAGCGCACATGATCGATTTCGAGCTAGAACCCGTGCCGCCGTTCCGCCTCGTGCCGACGGTGCGCGTCCTCCAGAGGCGACCCAATAATCGCGTGGACATGCTGGAGGACGGGCGCTTCTACCGGGTGCTGCACACCGCCGACGGCCCCCGCCTGGTGGTGGCGGAGGACGTAGGCAGCGTCGACCGGCCGCTCGTCCGCGTCACCCTACCGGGCGAACCGTTGCCCCCGGCGGAGGTTGCAGCGCTGGCCGATACGCTGGGCGATATGCTGGGCATGGGCGCCGACGTCTCGGGCTTCTACCGGCTCGCCAGCGAGGACCCGCGCCTGCGGCCGGCGGCGACCGCCCTGCGGGGCCTCAAGCCGCCGCACTTCGAGACGCTCTTCGAGGCCGTCGTGAACAGCGTCGCCTTCCAGCAGATCACGCTCGTCGCCGGGGTGGCTATCGCCGGGCGGCTTGCCGAGCGGTTCGGCCAGTCGGTAGTAATGGACGGTCGGCCCTACTACGGCCCGGCCGAGCCGACGGCGGTCGCCGCCGCGGGCACGGCCGACCTGCGCGCCCTCGGGCTCAGCGAGCGCAAGGCGGACGTCCTCCGCCACCTGGCGGGCCTCGTCCTCGCGGGCGAGCTCGGCTTCGAGGCGCTACGGCCCCTGCCCAGCGAGGACGCTATCCGCCTGCTGGATGCGCTCCCCGGCATCGGGCGCTGGACGGCGGAGCTGATCCTTCTGCGCGGGCTGGGTCGCCTGGACGTGTTCCCTTCCGGCGACGTCGGCGTGCGCCGCGGGCTCGCCCGCCTGCTCGGCATGGAGCAGCCGCTCGCCGCGGACGAGGAGCAGCCGCTGGCGGCCCGCTTCGGCGAGCAGCGCGGCCTACTCTACTTCTTCAGCCTCGGCTGGCGGCTCCTGCAAGAGGGGCTAATCGAACCGGCAAACGAGCCGTAGCGTCGTCTCCGCCGGATCCGGCTTATGCCGACGAAGAGTCATCGGGCGGCAGGCCGGGCAATAGCCCCGTGTGCCGGTACCCGCACGAAGCGGCCGTCCGCCATCCGAAGCAGAGGATGGAGGCGGCGGGGCGTCGCCTTTACGCCGGGGCGCCGCGCAGGCAGAAGTAGACCGAGGGATGGGCCTGGGCCAGGGCGTTCTCGTCCCAGACGGCGCAGGTCGGGCACTGGCAATCCTTGCTGCCGTCCAGGTCGCCGCACTTGGACTTGCTCACGGCGCAGTAGATACCCTCCATCGCCTCCGCCGGGGGCAGGTACCCCGGCGTCCAGTTGATGGCCGCGTTCTTGACCTTGATGCACTGGCTGGACTTAGACACCCCGCAATTGCCGCACTGGCATTTGTCCACGTTCTCGGTGGTGTAGGCGACCTTCGCCATTGCCGGTACCTCCGTCTCCTAATGAACTAAGGCCGTGACCCGGCCCCGCCGCCGTTAAACGGTCGCGATAGGGTCGGGCTGCCGCCTATCCAGACGGCAAGAACAGTGCCAACGCTCGTCCGCGGGGGGATGGTTCGCCCACAGAGTGACAGTCTAGTGAAGGCGGACTCCCCCAGAGATCGTCATGCCCGCGCAAGCGGGCATCCAGGAAATCCGCCGATGGCT
>JAJZQK010000659.1:576-2914 GCA_021847625.1 Chloroflexota bacterium | reverse complement strand
CGTGCAATTGAACCCCCTAATGTGCCTAATTGACTTCCAAGTTCGATGGAACGTGGAGTATTCGTTCGGTTAGGAGGGAAGTAGTATCCCGAGAGCCGGGAATATTCTGCGCCAGATGGTCGATGGGAAACCCACCGTGCCGCATCCAGGAGGGCGAGGGTGAGCAGTAGGAAGCGTGCGCGGTTGCAGAAGCTTGCGGCGGCCTCGAAGCTGAGCGTCGAGGACATGGTGAAGCCGTCGACGGTGTTGAGCCACTACGAGCCCGCTGCGCGTCTCCTCACTCCCGACGCACCCGTCTGGTTGGCAGAGATGTTGCTCGCGTGGTCGCCCTCGGTGTGGTTGCAGGCCCGTATGCACGAGTTCGGGTTGCCGCGCGCTGAGATGCGCGAACGCCTGCGGCGGCTCGAGCATGCGGTCGCAACGATCAAGGGGGCGCTGGGCGAGGCATCCGTGCGCGCATTTCTCGATGCCGCTGACAAGGAAGCGATAGCCTACGCTGGCCATTTGGACGCCTATCTGAGGGACATGGAGACTCGTGTCGCGCGAGCGTTGCGGGGCCCGGAGCTGGTGACGCCGGTAGGCAAGACGAAGGCGGGCAAGGGGCCTGCGCTGCCCCCGGGTGCCATTCATCCGGCCCGCCTCTGTGCATTGATCATTGCGGAGGCATGGAAGTACGTCCACGCAGCCTATCCCGGTACCCGAAACGAAAAAGCGGCCGAGGCTGCCGAGGCGTACTGGAAGGCGTGTGGCAACACACGCAACTCTTGGGGCGGCAATCCTCTCACCGCCTGGCGCCGCCGTTTCGAGGAAGCCATGTCGCCATCGTTCGACCCGCACCGCGGGGAGGTTGTGCACACTCTTCGAGCGTCCGAGCAGTTTGCGCGCATGCGGGCGGCGGCCTCTGATCCCGGGGGTGGACTCAAATCACCGGCCTGAAGGGGCAGTTTAGGTCCACCTGACACGGCGCGGGCGTTGAGCCACATGCGGCTGCACTTCGAGGTGGGAGTGCAGGAGCAGGGTATGAGCAAGTCAACGATGGGTGGCGCGACGGGGAAGGCGGAGGCTCGTTGCCGCCGTCTAACGATCGACTACGTCTCCCCGACCGCGCTGACGCCGGCGCCAGATAATCCGAGGCTGCACGCGCCGCAGCAGGTGCAGGCGATCGCGCGGAGCATGCAGACGTTCGGGTTCACGGCCCCGTTGTTGGTGGATCGCAACGGGCAGGTCATCGCCGGCCATGGGCGGCTGGAAGCAGCCAAGCTCCTGGGCCTGGCGGAGGTGCCGGTCATCCGCCAGGAGCATCTCACGCCCGCCCAGGTCAAAGCCTACCGGCTCGCGGACAACCGGCTGGCCGAGCGATCCACCTGGGACGAGCGAGGACTCGCACTGGCGCTGCAGGAGCTGCAGGAGACGGTCCTCGAGTTCGATCTCGAGGTCATCGGGTTCGACGCTCCCGAGATCGACCTGCGCATCCAGTCGCTCGACGCGCCCGAAGAGGCGGACGCCGCGGATGTGTTTGACGGCCCCGAGGGCGCCGCGATCTCAAAGCCCGGTGATCTCTGGCATCTGGGGCTTCACCGCCTGCTCTGCGGCAACGCGCTGGACGCGGCGTCCTACGAGACGCTGCTCGGCGAGGAGCGCGCGGCCGCCGTCTTCACTGACCCGCCCTACAACGTCCCGATCAACGGCCACGTCTCCGGCAAGGGACGCGCGCGGCACCGCGAGTTCGCGATGGCCTCCGGCGAGATGGACGAGGCCGCGTTCACCGCGTTCCTGCTGGGGTGGATGAAGCTGGTCCGCTCCTACACGGCCGAGGCTGGCGTCCTCTTCACATGCATGGATTGGCGCCATCTCTCCGAGACAACAACCGCCCTCACCCAGGCCGGCGACGAGCTGATCAACCTCTGCGTCTGGGTGAAGTCCAACGGCGGCATGGGCTCGCTCTACCGCTCGCGCCACGAGCTGGTCCTGGTCTCACGCCCCCGGGGCACCCAGCACCAGAACAACGTCCAGCTCGGCGTCTACGGCCGCAACCGTACCAACGTCTGGCACTACCCCGGCGTGAACAGCTTCGCCGGCCGGGCACGGACGCGCGGCACCGACGTCCACCCGACGGTGAAGCCGATCCGGATGGTCGCCGATGCCGTCCTCGACGTGACGTCCCGCGGCGACATTGTGCTCGACCCGTTCTGCGGCAGCGGCACGACCATCCTGGCGGCGGAGCGGACCGGACGGCGTGGCTACGGCATCGAACTGGATCCCCTCTACGTCGACCTTGCCGTCCGCCGCTGGCAGGCGATGACCAAACAGGTCGCCACACTCGCCGACGGGAAGACCT
>JAJZQK010000659.1:0-566 GCA_021847625.1 Chloroflexota bacterium | reverse complement strand
ACGGAGCCGGCATGACCAGGTCCCAGGGGACGGGCAGGGGAGCCAAACGAGCCCGTAAGCGGCGGAAGCCCAGCCTGAAGGCCACCCTGCACGCGCGGCTGTTCGAGCGGATCCCCGTGACCATCAACGGCGGTCCTGGGTACGCGACGGTGCTGGAGGCAGTCATGCTCCAGCTGCTGCAGAAGGCCGCCACCGGGGATGCGCGGGCCAGGCACCTGCTCCTGCGCTACCAGGAGTTCTCCGCCCGCGCCGCCAAGCCGCGCCGCGAGATCGTCTTCGTCGATAGCGAAAACATCCCGGCCTCGCCGGCACCGCAAGAGGGTCTCGCCGGTGGCGGCGTATGAGGTTGGCTACGGGAAGCCGCCCATCGCGGGGCGGTTCAAGCCGGGGATCTCCGGCAACCCCAGGGGGCGTCCGAAGCGGCAGCCATCGGCGGTCGCCGACCACATCGACGACGTGCTCGCCATGCCGATGAGCTTCCGTGAGAAGGGACGCCAGCGCGTCGGCACGCGCGGTGAAGTGATCCTCAAGGTCGTGATCGACCGGGCGCTGGCCGGCGACCTGTC
>JAJZQK010000020.1 GCA_021847625.1 Chloroflexota bacterium | reverse complement strand
CCGTAGCGGTGAAGCCACGACCTGATTTCGAACCATTCTTCCGGCTTGACGAGTGTCAAGCGAAAAGTAACGCGGGCGGAAGCGACGGGGGTTGCTCTCGCATCTTCCAGATCACGAGTCCCTGTTTGGAATTGTTATCGCCTGTCTTGACCCATCCGTTTCACCACGGAAGGGGCCGAAGCTTCGCTTGGAGTTGCGGGAAAGGATCGCTGAAGAGGTTGCGGGGGGACGCAGCCTTCGCAGCATAGCGGCTGAGTGTCGCGTCAGCCGCGAGACCGTACGGCGTGCGGTCTCGCGGTGATGAACCATTAAGCTGGCAGGTTGCGGCGTTGGCGAACCGGGACCACCGGGCATGGGTGAATCGTTCCTGACCAGCACTGCAGGAATAGCTCGCGGTCCGCGCACGCTACCTCCTCGTTGGACGTGCGATGCGGCTTAGCTCAACCGCGGGCCCCACGCTTGCCGTCGGGTGGCTCGCCAGGGCCTTCGGTCTACTCAGAGGATCCTACCCCGATTGCCGGTGGAACTACCCGGGACTCTGGACAGGGACGGTAGGGGCAAGCGCCGACTCTCGTGGCTCGCGTACGACTCGCATCGCGTCCATCATGAGCCCCTTGGCGCTCTCGAAATGGGCCGTAAGGATCCGGTCGGCGTCGGCCACGTCACCCCGTCTAAGGGCGTCGATCAACGCAACGTGTCGCATCGCGCCTTCTGGCTGATGAGGCCGCTGCACCCCGCCCGTGATGGCCAACATTGTCCCTACCAAGCCAGCCAGCGGTTCCCAAGCTTCCAACAGCCAACGACTTCCCGCCATCACAACCAGCAGTCTATGAAATGCCATGTCAGTCCGGAGCTCCAATTCTATTTGCCGTGCCTCGACATCTCTGACAAAACGGTCCACGGCCGCTTCCAGACTGACGAAGTCCTCCGTCTTCATACGCTTGGCGGCGCGGCGTAGCGCATAGCGCTCAAGTTCCCGTCGGAACTCGTAGACATCAGAAAGATCCCCCTCATCCAGCCCAATCACGAAGGCGACACGCCGTGGTTCCATTCGAACGAGTCGCTCTCGAACAAGCTGGCCTATTGCTTCCCGAACAGGCAGTCGGCTGACACCAAACCTCGTTGCCAGTTCTGGCTCCCGAAGGTGCATGTCTGGCGCCAACTCGCCAAGTAGTATTGCACGCCGGAGTTGTTCAAGCACTCCTTGCCAAAGCGCAGTCTGGCCAACGGGCTGTGGCAGAAAACCGGTCATTTTAGCCTCCTCTTAATCCCTGCTCGGTTCGTAGTGGCAATCCAGATTTGGGGGTTGCATGCCGAACTGGATTATTGAAAACCGCTGCCGATATGGTACAAGACGGACCACGCGAAGTCCACTGTTGACATTCAGCCGTCAACAGTCGTCGTAGTTTGATTGTTTGGGGCAATGACTCGGTGCAGATGGCTCAGGCAAGCTTTCTATTCTGGCTGCCGCATGGCAGGCGTGCGTCATGGATCTCTGTTTGTGTCACCACGGTGGGCGAGGCAAACGACGACACGTGTGGTGTGTGCGACAGTCTCGCCGAAGGGAGATGTATACAATTGACAAAATACTATTGACAGTATACTCAGAGTGTGATAGGCTACTCGTAGCCAGGAGGGATGGCTTGTCAAGCAACATTGGCTTGCGATTAGGACGCCTTCTGGCCCGTAGTGCTGATGGGTTCTTAGCGCTGTGGAGGCAAAGTACGCTCTGGCAGCGGGTTCACATGTACAGCGGCACGATGGAGGAGGTGAGCGATTGGATACGCTTACGCCAGTAACACCTGAGCACCGAGCCCTATGGGAAGGGGCGGCGCGTGCGCTCCGCCGCGGCATTATCCTCGGCGAGATCGAGGCTGGTGCCCGGCTCGACGAAACCCAGATTGCGAACAAGCTTGGTGTTAGTCGACTTCCAGTAAGAGAGGCCTTCGCCCAACTGGCGCGCGAAGGCCTTGTGAGAATCGAGCCCCGGCGGGGCGCGTTCGCCGTGGGAATCACCGATGCAGATATCTCAGCTCTCTATGACGTACGTTCCTATCTCGAGTGCCACGCTGTTCGGCAGGCCATTAGGGTGGCGAACGATTCAGACATTGCCAGGTTGTTCTCTTTGGTTGAACAAATGGAGGGTCATCTCCATAATGGAATGCCCCGGCTTATCGTGGAACCAGACTTGGAATTCCACCGGTGGATCGTTTCTTTGCCAGGCAATCGTTGGCTCGTTTCGGCTTGGGAAACGATGGTAGGAGTGATAGAGGCGATGCTCAGTATCACGGACCTCAGCGCGGACATGACTGGCCCTGTGGCGGGGCACCGTCGTTTAGCTACGACGATCCGGGAGCGTGACGAAGAGGGTGCGGTCGAATTGATGTCCAGACATAGGGGCGCGGCTAGGCTTCTAATTGGCATTCGCCAGGCTGCCCGGGAGGTCAATGCCTGTTGCAAGTCAACCACGGGAATAAAGGGAGCGGAAGGGAGGTGATAGCGCGCTCGCAATGATAGATGTAGTGACGTGCCGGACGGCTCGTTGTGCTGGCTCCCAAACTGGCGGCGCGCCAACGAAGCGTGTCTGGATGCAGCAACTGCCGAATGTGTTTCCCGCAATGTGGCGTGATTCGGGGCTTCAGCCGCGCGGTGATCGCAACGCAGGGCTGTGTTCGTGAATAGGCGGGTCCCCCGTTGACAGAAACAAAGGAGGGCAGGTCACGTATGTCGCTAAGATGGCGCGGCTGTCAAATAATCTCGCCGTTAGTTCAGCTGCCCTCACGCTGCTCCACGCGTGTCCGCCATCCGTGCAGCGGGCTGGGACCACGCCTGCACCAACGGCTGGCAATCCACCCATCCTCGCTTGGCGTGGCATATTCTGAGGAGAGAACATTGACTGCCAGTGTGCAAGTAGGGAGTGACGGACCGCTCCCACACGGAGCTTTGGAGCTTAGGTGGCTTGGGCAGGCCGGGTTTGCCTACAAATGCCCCAGCGGGCGAATCGTGTGCGTGGACCCTTACTTGAGCGATTGCGCCGAACACCGTCTCAGACTGCGCCGGCTGATGCCTGCGCCATTGAGCCCAGCCGACGTGCAGGCAGACCTCTACATCACCACTCACCACCATCTTGACCACCTGGACGTCGACACGGTGGCCGCAATAGCCAGCCGTAACAAGGACACCATCTTCGCCGGCCCTCCCGCCTGCGTGGAGCGTTTCCATGCCCTAGGCGTTGCCGGCCGGCAGACCTGGACCCTGCGGCCTGGCGACAAGCGTAGGCTGGGTGCACTAGGAGTTCTAGCTGTGCCCGCCGACCATGGCCAGCTTGCGCCTGACGCCATCGGTGTGATCCTCGACCTCGAAGGCATCCGCGTATACCACACTGGGGACACCGGTTGGCGACCGGACTTGTTGAAGCTCCTTGCTGGGCAGGTGTTCGATATCGTCATTCCACCCATAAACGGGCGCTTTGGGAATATGGATGCTGAAGAGGCGGCCCGGACGGCAGCGCTCTTGAGACCTAGGCTCGTGATCCCGAGCCACTTCTGGATGTTCGCCCAACATGGTGGCGATCCGGGTGCTTTCCTGGACCTGTGCGCCACGCTTGCCCCGGAGAGCAGGGCGGAGGTGATGACACTGGGCCGATGCTACGTTTATGCCAAAGAATCAGCAATTGCACCCACGGACGGCGGTTGGCCGTGCCTACTCCGCTCCGTGCCGGGCGGCGTTCGCCAGGCGGGTGGGGAGTGAGGGCTGGTCGTATGGAAGTTGACCTCGATTCCGCGGAAGGACTCCGATAAGTTCAAGGAAAGAAGGCCGGAGAATGACGCGCGTCAAGTGTCGCTACATCTTACCAATAGGTGTCGATTACCGGGGGGGGCGAGGCCCTGTCCAGCACGCCATGTTCATACCCGACTGCCAAGCGACGTTGGCCAGGTCTGCGGCCGGGATCCCTACCGTGCCACTATTTGGGTTCGGAATGGGCCTGGGGCCTCCGCTAGCGGCCGAAGTGCTGGCCAACAGCGGGATCGATTTCGTGATGATAGATACCCAGCATGGCTCACGGGGTGCCGACTCGACGAGAATGGCCCTGGCGGCGGTGGCGGCTGGCTCGGCGACCCCGATGGCGCGGGTGGCGGCGAACGATTACACGCTAATCGGCCGCCTTCTGGAGGAGGGCGCGATGGGGATAGTCGTGCCTATGGTTCATACCCCGGGGAGCGCCGTGGCGGCTGCCAGGGCCTGTCGCTTCCCACCGCAGGGTCAGCGCTCCTGGGGCGCTGCCATGGCCTTGGGGGACGACTACAAAGAGCAGATAAACGAGCAGGTGTTCCTGGCCGCGCAGATCGAAAGCACCGTGGCAGTGGAAAACGCGGAGGCCATAATGGCCACGCCTGGCGTGGACGGCTGCTGGGTTGGGCCCGCCGACCTTGCGTTATCAATGGGCATTACCCCTGAGAGATGCTGAGACATGATGAGCACCTAGGCGCCCTGGAAAGGGTGGTGGACGCTTGCCGCAATATGGGGAAGATCGCGGGTTTCTCGGGACTGAGCGTCGACGATGCCGTGTGCCGGGCCGAACAGGGCTTTCGCTTCATTACCTGTGGCAGGGATAGCTCCTTCGTCTCGGCTGGCGCAGCCGCGGCTGCAGGTGGTCCGCTCGGGCGTCGCCAAATCGGTCATGACCTAGGTTATCCTCCCGCAAACGAGTGGCCAAGGCCGCTTGTGTCAAATAGAGGAAGAACGATATTAGGAGGGCGAAAAGGATCATGAACAAGGACACCATCGGATTCAGTCGTGAAGTCGGACGTCGTGACATCCTCCGCATTGGCGTGGGCGCTGTGGGCCTGGGGCTGCTTTCAGCGTGCGCTCCGACAGGCCAGCCAGCATCCACCGCAACGCCGCGAACCCAGACGCCCACGACCCAGGCTGCGGCGGTGGCGACGAAGTCTGGTGAACCCAGACGAGGCGGTTCGGTCACTCTCGCCTATACTTCTTCGCTTGACCGCTTCAACCCTATGCATTTGGTTCAAACCACCATAGTGACCAACAGGGTGATGTGGAACACGCTAATTCGCACGGACACGCAGCTAAACCCGCAGCCGGAGCTGGCCGAGGAATGGGCTCTGTCGGCCGATGGCAAGGTGGTGACCATGAAGCTGCGCCAGGGCGTCAAGTTTCATAGCGGACGGGAGTTTACGAGCGAGGATGTCAAGGCCACATGGGAGTTCGCCACTACGGACGAGTACGTCACCCAGAAGCCAATGTTCCAGACGATCAAAGCAGTTGAAACCCCTGACAAATACACTGTCGTCTTGAGGATGGACGAGGTGTATCCAGGCATCTTCGACCTGTTGGACGCGATGTTCATCATCGACCATGAATCCATTGGGGATGCCTCCAAGAATGCCGTGGGCACGGGTCCCTTCAGGCTGGACAAGTTCGTGCCTAATGAACGGGTCGAAATGGTGGCGTTCAAGGATTATTGGGAGAAGGGCAAGCCGTACTTGGATCGGGTGGTTCATCTCTCCATGCCCGACCTGTTGGCAGCTGCAATCGCACTGGAGTCCGGCCACGTTGACTGCGTAATGAGGCCGGCATATACGGATGTCGCACGCCTGATGGACGCTCACGGCGGCAAATATGCGGTCAGTATGGGGCCTCCAGGCTACTCGAAGTTCGATTTGGCGGTCAACGTCACGGCGGAGCATCTCAAAGACAAGAGGGTGCGCCAAGCGATCGCGCACGCCGTGAATCGGGAGCGTTTCTGCAGGACAACGCTGTACGGTCTTGAGGAGCCGTCCTGTCTGATCTGGCCGAGCCATTCCTGGGCCTACTTTCCGGACCTCGAGGGCACGCTCGGCTACGACCTCGACAAGGCGAAGTCGCTCTTGAAGGAAGTCGGCCTTGACGGAGGCTTTGACCTTGAGATTATGACTAACAGCAAGGGTGGCTACGGCTTTCTGGAGCTCGGGCAGATACTGCAGGCCGACCTGAAGAGTATCGGCGTGAACGCCAGGGTTGTGGATTTGGAACCGGCGGTCTATACCACCAGGTTGGTGAAGCTGCGCGATATTCAAGTTGCCACCCACGCTTACGGTCGCACGAATCGTGACCCTGGCACCACTCTGACTGCGGCCAAGTCCTGGCATACCGAGAAGCAGGGTGCTTGGACCCATTTCGAATCGGACGAGTACGACAACCTGCGCACGGAGCTGCAAACCACAATTGACCGAGAGAAGCGCAAAGCGATCTGCCGCACGATCCAGGAGATGGCCCTGGACGAGTGCTTCACGATTCCGGTTTCGAGCAGGGGCATGCCGTTTGTCTACGCCAGCCACGTGAAGGATTTCGCCACGGATTTCGAGGCATCGCCATTCTTCGGAACAATGTGGGTTGAGAAGTAAGAAGGTGGGGCAGGTAGTTGGCGTCAAAGGCGATCTAAAGGGCCATGTGGCAGTCGTCAGCGGGGCGGGGCGAGGCTTGGGTGCCGCCATCGCCCTGCGCCTGGCCGCGGCCGGCGCGGCCGTCTGTGTCAACTACAGTCATAGTCGGGAAGGGGCGCTACGCGTCGTGGGCGAGATTGCCGCCCAGGGCGGACATGCGTTTGCCCAGAAGGCAGACGTTAGGCATTGGTGCGAGGTGCGAGGACTTGTCAAGGAGACCGTAAGTCGGTACGGGAGGGTGGACATCGTGGTGGCAAATGCTGGGGTTGACCCACGCATCCCATTTCTGGAGCTGGCAGAGGAGCAGTGGGACCAGGTTATGGACACAAACGTCAAGGGTGCTTACCTCCTCTGCCAGGAAGGGGCGCGGGAAATGCTTAAGGTCGGAGGGGGTAAGATCGTCATCATCGCCTCCATCCACCACGAGGTCAGCTTCCCTGGGATGACTGCCTACGCCGCCAGCAAGGGCGCCCTGGTCTCGCTGGCCCGCGAACTGGCGTTGGAACTGGGCCCCCAGCACATCAACGTCAACTGCGTGGCGCCCGGGGCGGTGGAGGTGGAGAAGTTCCACGTCCGTAACCCCTGTTGGTCGTCTCTGCCTTACCGAGGCATCATCCCTGTCGGCCGCATTGGGCAGCCCGAGGACGTGGCGGGCGTGGTGGCGTTTCTCTGCTCGGGCGAGGCGGACTACGTCAACGGTTCCGTGATCGTTGTGGATGGGGGCACCAGCTGCCGGATGTTTCTGGGACCTGACGTCGTGAGGATGCCGCCCGATTACGAGGGGGAGGATTAAGGCCGTTCGCGGCTGGAGCGAATGGCGAGGAGGGGTGAAGATACTGATGCCGCACGTGGTGCTAGTTACGAGCAAGTTCTTCCTTGAGAACCGCGGCATACACACGGAATTGCTGGAAGAGCACGGTTGTGTAGTAAAGGGCCGGAATGGGTACCGGCCCTTGTCGAGCCCTGAGTTGGCGGGCCTGGTCGGCGACGTCGAGGCTCTGATCGCCGGTGGGGATGAAATCGACGCCGTGGTCATCGCAGCCGCGCCCTGCCTGCGGGTGATCTCGCGCCTGGGGGTAGGGTACGATCGCGTGGATCTCCAAGCGGCCACGCGTGCTGGGGTCGTGGTAACGACCACTCCTGGCACGAATCACAAAGCGGTGGCCGAGCTGGCCCTTGGGCTGATGATCGCTCTCGCCCGCCACCTGCCGGTAATGGTAGAGCGCGGACGGGCCGGGGACTGGACGCGCCAGCCGGGCATGGAGCTGGCGGGAAAGACCCTCGGGATCCTCGGCCTGGGGCAGATCGGCCAAGCCCTGGCCGTGCGCGCCCGCGCCCTGGAGATGGATGTGTTGGCCTTCGACCCCGTCGAGGACGCCCGTCTCGCCGCTAGACACGGGGTCCATTATCTACCCCTGCCGGAGGTGTTGCGGCGCAGCGACTTCCTCTCCCTCCATTTGCCCGCCACGCCTGGCGCCGCTCCCCTGCTGGGCCAAGCTGAGTTGCGGGCGATGAAGCGTGGCGCCTTTCTCATCAACACGGCGCGCGGCTCGCTGGCAGACGAGGCCGCGCTGTACGCCGCCCTGGTTGATGGCCATCTGGCCGGGGCGGCTCTGGACGTGTTCGCCCAGGAGCCCCCTACCGCGGGGCCTCTGCTGGCTCTGCCCAACGTGCTGCCCACTCCGCACATCGGCGCCTCGACCGTGGAATCAGGCCGGCGGTCGGCACTGCTGGCGACGGAGAACGTGCTGCAGGTGCTGCGGGGCGAGCGCTGCCCCAATGCCGTGAACCCGGAAGTGTACGATCCCTCCCTGGCGTAGTTGCGAACGGTCGACCAGGGCGGGGCGCCTGAGAGGAGAGAGATGGTAGAACAAGAGCGCGCGGTGCCAAAGGTTAGGGTTGCGGAGATCAACCAGATCTGTGCCGTTGTCCGCGATGCACGGACGGCTATGCGGGCCTACTGGGAAACAGCGGGCATCGGACCCTGGCGACTGTACACGGTCAGCAGTGAGGAATTCGAGCAAGCCAGCTACCGAGGGGGAGCGGGACGTTTCAAGTTCTTGATGGCACTGGCAGACCTTGGCAACGTCCAGTTCGAGCTGATTCAGCCCCTGGAGGGAGACTCGATCTACAGCGATTTTCTGGCCCGGCATGGTGAAGGCATCCAGCACCTGGCCACGCGGGTGCCGGACATGGGCAAGGCGGTTGAGGAGGCTTCTGCCAATGGTGTCGCAGTGGTTCAAGCGGGTTTACATCGCCGGGGTAGACCCAAGGGTGGTGGCTTCGCCTACCTGGATACGGAGGAAGCGTTGCACGTCACCCTCGAGTTGATCGGCCCCGCAGCGGGGCAGCGGCCTGAGCCCGACGAAGTCTATCCTTAGTGTCGTGACTGCTGCAGCGCGCTTGAGCCCACACTGCCAGCTGGTGCCAGCGTGCGGTAACTTGGATGGGAGAGTATGTCAGCAATAGATGACCTGATCGTAAGAGTTGAGGAATTGGAGCCCTTCGCCTTGCCTCAGCAGGGCGAACCAAGGTATGTCTCACGCTGTGTTTTTGCCGTGGATGGGGTCCACTCTGCCGACCTGACCATGAACCACGGCACGGTGAAGGCCGGCAAGGCCCTCAGCGGCGGCTCTCATCCCGCTGGCTGCAACGAGGGCTATTACGTTCTCCGCGGACGAGCCCTACTCACACTGGGAGGAGACCCGGATACGGGAGCAGGTGGCAAGACCTACGACATCGAGCCGGGCACCGCCATCTACATACCGGGCGGTACTTTCCATAGGCTGGACAACCCGTATGACGAGGACTTCGAGCTACTGACCATCTGGCCCCAGACACCGCCCCCTGGCGCGAATGGGGTCTACGATCAGCGCCAGAAAGCCTGGGGCACGGACTTTCGCAAGAAGGCGCCGACCGCCGAATAGACCAGGTGTCACAGGCGCCTGGCACTTGCCCTGGAGGTGACGATGGCAGGTATTACGTTGCGACCTCTGCATCTAGGGACCCAGAGGGGCGACAAGTCTGTGCAGGTCTACCTTCGCCACATGGGTGAAATGGTTGACCTGCCCACGTTCGCCTGGTTCATTGATGGGGCTGAGGCCAAGATCCTTGTCGATACTGGCGCCCCGCCGCCATCCGAACTCTCGTTTACGGTAGCGGGCTACGAGCAGCCTCCCGAGCAGCAGATAGGGAGATCCCTGGCCAGGCTTGCCATCAGCCCCGCCGACATCGAGATCGTCGTCCTTACGCATCTGCATTGGGATCACTGCCTGAACGCGGGCCTATTCCCCAGGGCGCGGTTCATAGTCCAGCGGGCTGAACTACGCTGCGCGGCGGCGCCGTTGCCGATCCACCGCCGTCAGTACGGTCGCTTCGCGCCTGGCACGCATGCTCTGTTGCCTGACGGCGGCAATGTCGACGTCATCGAAGGGGATCGCGCGGTGGTTAAGGGGGTGTCGGTAGCCCTGCTCCCTGGCCACACACCGGGGATACAGGGGGTAGTAGTAGACACCCAGGCGGGCACGTACTTGATTGCAGGCGACAACGTGCCGCTGTACGACAACTGGCACGGAGAACCGCCGGGCATCCAGCATATCCCTAGCTCCCTGCACGTGGATCTAGAGGCTTATTACTCGTCACTGGCCAGAATGGAGTGCCTAGCGGACTATATCCTGCCTGGCCACGACGTGCGACTTCTGGACAGCCCAGCTTATCCGCCAGGCACCGCTGGCCAGTAGGCAAGTAGCGCTGCGAGCGATACTAGATGGGGGTCTGAGGTCGTAGTGGGAGAACGCGAGCAGACCGGGGGCGATGCTCACCGACATTCATCTTTCCGATTCGTGACGACTAGGTATTTCTGGGAGGTCAAGTGCCGTGTTGTGTTTTGTGCTCCATGGGATACGTGATCTGCGGGCCGAGGAGCATCCCGTGCCTGAGCCGGGCCCCGGTGAGGCCTTGGTCAAGATAGCGGGATGCGCCATATGCCATACGGACCTGGCGATCATCGACGGCCATTTTCCGATTCAGCGCCTGCCCGCGATACTTGGTCACGAATATGCGGGAACGATTGTCCAGCTAGGTCCAGGGACAACCTCGTTTGCCGTGGGGGAGCGGGTAACGGTCCACTCCGGGGCGACCTGCGGCTTCTGCGCGATGTGTCGGCGTGGCCTGGCCTGGTTGTGTCTTAACAAGCGGGCCTACAATGGTGGGTATGCCGAGTACGTCGCGCTGCCGGAGCGGTGTCTGTTCAAGTTGCCGGACGAGGTGACCGACGAGCAGGCCATATCCACCAATCCCTTCGCCATATCCGTTCAGGCCGTTGACCTCTCTCGGCTGCAACCGGCCGACTCGGCGGTCGTGCTCGGCGCTGGAGCTATCGGGCTGCAGTTGGTGGCTCTGCTGCGCCATGCCGGGGCGGGAAAGGTCATCGTGAGCGAACCATCGGCGGAGCGCAGGGCGATGGCCCTGGAGTTTGGAGCAGACACGGCTCTCGATCCGCTCGAATGCGACCTGGCGTCAGAAGTGCGAGATCTCACAGATGGGTTGGGGGCCGACCATGTCTTTGAGGCGGCCGGCATCATAGAGACCGTCGAGCAGTCGTTGGGTCTGGCGCGGAAGGGCGGAGCCGTTACCATCGTGGGGGTGCCTCCGCAGCACAGCAGGGCCACCTTCAATCCGTTCGAAGTAGTGACACGGAACCTGACGATCCGCGGCTCGATCGGCCCCGGCTGGAACTACCCCCGCACCATTGCCCTGCTGCCCAAGGTACGGCCGGAGCGGGTTTTCACCCATCGACTGCCGCTCTCGCAGCTGCCCGAGGCCCTAGACCTTCGTCGCCGTAACATCGGCATCAAGGTCCTGGTGATTCCCTGACAGTAGGCAATACCGCCGGCGGTGCCAATTGCACCAATCTGGATTCAGCCGGCTGGAACGGCGGCGGACGGCAGGCCCCGTCTGCTGCAACCGGCCAGGTCTGATGAGATTAGCAGAGGGAAGAATGCGGCCAGCGCCGTGGCGCATGGCAGCAGCAATCCATTCCCGTGCAGGTTGGAGGAAGAGCGAATATGCGAAACAAGTTCGGCGCGGGCGACCACGTCTTTGAGGTAGTCGAGGGATGGGGCGACCTGCCAGCGGATTGGCGATATGTCGACGTCGCAGGGATCGATGTCGACTCAGCGGACAATGTCTATGTCTTCAATCGGGGTGCGCACCCGATCATCGTCTTTGACCCACAGGGAAGGGTGCTGCGCACCTTCGGCGAGGGGCAGTTCGTTGGCCCGCACGGCATTCACGTCGGACCGGACGACTGCCTCTACTGCGCCGATGCTGGCGACCACACGGTCAAGAAGTATAGCGCTAACGGTCGTCTGCTCCTCACACTGGGAATTAGCGGACAGGCGAGCGACACCGGCTATGATCGAAATGTGCCTATCACCCAGCGGCAGGTCAAGCAGGTGGCCGGTCCATTCAACGGGCCCACCGGCGTTGCCTTGGGACCGGCAGGGGAGATCTACGTAAGCGACGGCTATGGCAACGCGCGCGTGCACAAGTTCTCGCCCGCGGGCGCGCTGCTGTTCTCCTGGGGCCGGCCAGGGCGGGGCCCGGGCGAGTTCTGGATCGCGCACGGCATCGCCGTGGACCGCGAGGGAGTCGTCTACATCGCCGACCGCGAGAACAGCCGCGTGCAGCTTTTCTCGCCCAATGGGGAGTACCTCTCGCAGTGGCCCTGGGTATACCGGCCGACTAGTCTATATTACGATGCCAGAGACGACGTCCTTTTCGTCAGCGAGTTCGGCTACCGGGCGGGGCCGGTGCCGGGCCAGCAGTTGGAGCCGGCCGGCGAGCCGAAGCCGCGTGCACGCATCAGTGTACGTGAACGTGGGGGGCGGGTCCTCGCCTGGTGGGGGGAAGGCCAAGATGAATGCACGCCGGGCTATTTCTTCGCCCCTCACGCTGTGGCCGTCGATTCCAGGGGCGACCTGTACGTGGGTGAAGTCGTCTACTCGGCAGGCCAACGCGGGAAGCTGATCTCGGTGGACTGCCACGCGTTACAGAAGTTTCGACGGGCGCCTGGAATGGCAGCTGTTACTAAGGCAGGTGAGTAATGAGCACGGGAAGTGACTGCGCGGAACTGTTGCCTCTATACCGCCAGATGTGGCGGATCAGGGCTTTTGAGTCTGCGGTTCTTGATTGCATTAAGCGGGGGCTCATCACGGGCGGACCGCATCTCTATATTGGTGAAGAGGCGGTGGCGGTCGGCGTCTGTGCCACCCTACACCCCTCGGACTATATCACTAGCACCCACCGTGGTCACGGCCACTGCATCGCCAAGGGTGGGGAACTCAAGCCCATGATGGCGGAGCTATTCACCAAGGCCACGGGTTATTGCCAGGGCAAGGGCGGCACGATGCACATAGCCGACATTGACTTGGGCATTCTGGGCGCCAACGGCATCGTCGGTGCCGGGCTGCCGATCGGCGTCGGCGCCGCGCTCTCCGCTCGACTCAAGGGGGAGGACCGGGTGGTGGCCTGCTTCTTTGGCGATGCGGCCAGCAACACTGGCGCCTTCCATGAATCCTTGAATCTCGCCGCGGTTTGGCGGCTGCCGGTGGTCTTCGTCTGCGAAAACAACCTCTTCGGCATGTTCACACCGCTCGGCACCACCACGCCGGTCGCGGACGTTGCCGTGCGGGCCCAATCTTATGGCATCCAGGGGACGGTTGTGGACGGCAACGACGTGATAGCCGTGAGAGAGGCAGCCGACGCGGCGGTGGAGCGAGCGAGAAGTGGCGGCGGGCCGACGCTGCTGGAGTGCAAGACATACCGACAGCTTGGCCATTTCGTGGGCGACCCGGAGCGTTATCGGGAAGCTTCGCTGACCGACCAATGGCGGCTGCGCGATCCGTTGGTGCTTGCGTGTCGACAATTGCTGGAGGGAGGCGTTGTCAGCGAGGCCGATGATCGTCAGATCCAGGAAGAGGTGCGGCGCGAGGTCGAGGAGGCCGTGGCCTACGCCGTCGCCAGCCCGCAACCGGCCCCCGAGGCGCTGCTTGAGGGCCTGTACCTGCCCTTTTATTCGGACGACACCGTGAGAGCACGGGCCATGGAGGCGCGGATCGATGTCTGAGAGAGAGATCACCTACGTTCAAGCGATTAACGAGGCCCTGAGCGAGGAGATGGCCCGCGACCCCGGCGTTTTCATCATGGGCGAGGATGTGGCCTCACCCACCGGCAAGGGGCGGGGAGTCCGAGGTGAGAACACAGGTCTGCCCGAACGTTTCGGATTCGAGCGGGTACGCAACACGCCCATCTCCGAGTCGGCGATGGTCGGCGCGGCGTTGGGATCGGCCCTCACCGGCATGCGGCCCGTAGTCGAGCTGATGTTCGTGGATCTGGCTGGGGTATGCATGGACCAAATCGTCAATCAGGTGGCCAAGGTCCGGTACATGTTCGGCGGCAAGGCCCGAGCCCCATTGGTCATCAGGGCGCCTAGCGGTGCTGGCGGGGGAGCGGGGGCGCACCACTCACAAAGCCTGGAGAACTGGTTCGTGCACACGCCGGGGCTGGTCGTGGTTGCGCCGTCGTCGCCTTACGACGTCAAGGGGCTGTTGAAGGCATCCATTCGCGACGACAACCCGGTCCTCTTCGTGGAGCACAAGGCCCTCTACGCCACACGCGGCCGGGTGCCGGCCGAGGAGTACGTTCTCCCGTTGGGTGTGGCCGGTGTGAAGAGGCCCGGCGGCGATGTGACTGTGGTCGCCACCTCCCGGCAGGTGAACAATGCCCTTGCGGCAGCGCAGATGCTGAAAGAGACTGGGGTTGAAATGGAGGTCATCGACCCCTGTACGCTCAAGCCGCTCGATCTGGAGACCATTGTAGCCTCGGTCCGACGCACTCACCGTTGCGTTGTGGTCAATGAGGGATGCCGGACCGGCGGCTACGCGTCCGAATTGGCGGCTGCGATAGGGGAAGCGGCTTTCGATTTCCTGGACGCCCCGATTCGGCGCGTCGCCGCAGTGGACGTACCGATTCCTGCCAACCGGAGGTTGGAACAAGAAGCGATCCCGCAGGTCGGTGATATAGTGACTGCGGTGCGGGCCACGATGGGACTGCCTGTCATCTAGGTTAGGCAACATTGGGCTGGGTGAGAGGGTATCGAGCGTGAGCTTGCCCGGCCTGTGAGGAGGAAGACGAAGGCATGGCTGTAGAGATCCTGATGCCCCAGCTGGGCATGGATATGACGGAGGGGACCGTTGGCCGCTGGCTTGTCGCCGGGGAGGCGAGCGTGCAGGAAGGGGAGGACTTGTTGGAGATAGAGACCGACAAGGTGACACACACAGTGCAGTCCCCGGCCGCCGGCAGGCTGGAGCGTCTGGCGGAAGAAGGGCAGGTGGTGGCCGTAGGCGGTAGGTTGGGCCTGCTGCGGCCGGCGGAGCAGGGCTCCGTGGGTGCGTCGGAGGTTGGTGGCGAGGCCGGCCCGGGAGCGGTGGAGTCGACGGCCCGTGCTTCTGGCGAGGTCAGGGCCACGCCGTTGGCCCGGCGTTTAGCTGCCCGACACGGCATTGACCTGGCCGACATTACAGGCAGTGGGCCGGAGGGGCGCATCGTTGAGGCCGACGTCCAGGCGGCCATCGAAAAAGGGCGTCAGGCCGCCAGGCCCAACAAGGCTGCCATACTGCAACGTGTTCCCCTCTCTGGGCGACGAAGAGTCATTGCTCAACGGATGGTCGCCAGCCTTGCCAAGACCGCTCAGCTGACGATCACGCGTGAGGTTGAAGCCACGGCGCTAGTGGCGGCGCGGCGAGAATTGCTGGAGCGGGCTGACGCCTCTGGCGCGCGGGCGAGTTACGACGCGTTCGTGATCAAAGCGCTGGCGCTGGCGCTCGCGGAGCAACCGAACCTGAACGCCACGGTCGAGGGGGAGGAGATCGTGCTTTTTGCCGACGTACACGTGGCCGTGGCCATCGCGAGCGGCGATGGACTCGTGACGCCGGTCGTGCGCGCGGCGCAGAAGGCTTCCCTCGTCGAGATAGCTCGTGTGGTCGAGGGCTACGCGGCAAAGACCCGGGAAGGGCGCCTCACGCCGGATGATCTGCTTGGCGGCACCGTGACGGTCACCAATCTTGGCGTGTTCGGCGTGGACACCTTCACGCCGATCCTCAACCCGCCGCAGTCGGCTATACTGGGGGTCGGGCGCATCCTTTCACGGCCGATCGTCGTGGCGGGGGATCTCCTGGTTCGGCCGACCGTACATCTCTCTCTCACTTGGGATCACCGCATCGCCGATGGCGCCGAGGCTGCGTTCCTGTTAGGGCGTGTAGCCGAATTGCTCACCGAAGGTACAAACCTGTTGCTCGCCGCCGACGCAGACCGTGTTGCCTACGGCCAAGGCTAGCGCTGGCCGGGGCGTTGCTGTCCGCCCGGGAGCCTGACGACGGGCGCATGGCGCCCACCTGCAAGGTTGAGACGGTTGTCGACGGCGTGAGCAAGTTTCACGGTCGACTACAGCGTTGAAGCGGTCACACTGTTAGTTTGCTCGCATTGGGTGTCCCGAAAGCCATAGACGGGAGATCGTGGTGAGGGCTGGTGCAGGTCGGCATTTCCAGGCTCGCCGTTGTGAATTAGGGAGGAATCATTGTGGTGACGAGTAAGCCTAAGAAAGTAATGGTCCTGGGCATCGACGCGCCCATCGTTTCCCGCGTCGTCAACTGGGCCAGGGAGGGCCAGCTC
>JAJZQK010000658.1 GCA_021847625.1 Chloroflexota bacterium | reverse complement strand
CCCGGGCCCCGGCCGCTCCCACCTCGGCGGGAGCCAAGCCCAGCTCCGAGACAGCCATCTGCTTGATCTCCTTCTTCTTGGCGGCCATGATGCCCTTGAGGGAGGGATAGCGCGGCTCGTTGATGCCCTTGACCACGCTGACGAGGGCCGGCAGCGCCGCCTCCACGATCAGCCCGCCGTCGTCGCTCTGTCGCTCGATCGTCACCTTGCCGTCGGCTACTTCTACCTTACGGGCGAAGGTCAGCTGGGGGAGCCCCAGGAGGCCGGCCACGCGGGCCGGCACCACCCCGGTGCGGGCGTCGGTGCTCTCCACCCCGCACAGGATAAGGTCGAAGTTCTGCGTGCGCAGGGCGGCCGCCAGCGCGCGGGCCGTCCCCAGTGTGTCCGAGCCCACCAGCGCCGGGTCGGTTGCCAGTATCGCCCGCTCCACGCCCATGGCGAGGACCCGCCGAAGCGATTCGGCCGCCGTCGCCGGCCCCACGCAGACGGCGGTGACGCTGCCGCCGTGCCGGTCAACCAGGCGCAGCGCCTCCTCCACGGCATACTCGTCGAACGGGTTGGGCACGGCCTGCACGGAGCGGTCGAGCCGCATCGTCGACGGGTCGATCCGCTTGACGACGGTGGTATCGGGAACTTGCTTGACGCACACGGCAATGTTCATCGGGCTACCCCCTGTCGGATCTGTTTAGGTTTCGCCGTCAGCTCAAGGAGAGACCACGCCGAGGGGACGCTCCCTTGGCAGGGCCTCTGCCAACACCTCTGTATAGTCTACCACCTGCAGCCTTTCCTCGGCGTCCATCTCCTTGACGGCGTTGGTGAGCATGGACATGCAGTAGGGGCAGGAGACGGCCACTGCCCCCGCCCCCGTGGCGAGCGCCTCCTCCAGGCGCACCTGATTGATGCGCCGGCCGAGCCGCTCCTCCAGCCACATCCGGCCGCCTCCCCCGCCGCAGCAGAAGGACTCCGCCCGGTGGCGCGGCATCTCCACGACCGCGCGGCCCGCACCCTCGGCCAGGATCTGGCGGGGCAGGTCATAGTTGCCGTTATGTCGACCCAGATAGCACGGGTCGTGATAGGTCACGGACAGGCCACGCCCCTTCCCCAGCAACAGGCGCTTCTGGCGCAGCAGGTCGGCGGTCAGCTCGCTGGAATGGACGACCTCCCACTGACCCCCGAACTGTGGATACTCGTTCTTCAGCATGTTGTAGCAATGCGGGCAGTGGACAAGGATCTTGCGCACGCCCAGGGCCTGCAACTTCTCGACGTTCTCCTGCGCCAGCATCTGGAAGAGGTACTCGTTGCCGGTGCGTCGGGCGGGGTCGCCGCAGCACTTCTCCGCGCTGCCCAGGATGGCGAAGTCCACCACGCCCGCCTGGAGGACGCGGGCGAGGGCTGCGGCCACCTTCTTGTTGCGTTCGTCCACGGCGACGGCGCAGCCCACCCACCAGAGATACTCCGCCTGGTCGCCCGGCGCCAGCGTGCGCACACCCAGCCCCTCGGCCCAATCGGCCCGGCTCGCCGCCGGTAGTTCCCAGGGGCAGCCGTTCATCTCCAGGCTGCGGAAAGGCGTGTTGAGCTCGGAGGGGAAGCGGCTTTCGGTGAGGACGAGGTAGCGGCGCATGTCCACTATCTTCTGGATGTGCTCGACGCCAACCGGGCAGTGCTCCTGGCAGGCCCGGCAGGTCGTGCAAGCCCACAGCTCGTCCTCCTGGATGCGTCCGCCGATGAGGGCGGCCCGCGGCGTCTCGGCCGCCGGTTCCTCTTCCCCCTTGCCGGCGGCGCGGGCGGCGAGCACGGCCGGCCCCGCCTCGCCCATCTCGTCGCGCACGTCCAGCACGACCTTGCGCGGGCTGAGCGGCTTGGCCGACTGCCAGGCCGGACAGCTGTCCTGGCAGCGCCCGCAGCGCAGGCAGGCGTCGCCGTCGAGGAGCTGCTTCCAGGTGAACTCCTCCATCTTGCTGGCCCCCCACGTCTCCGCCTCTTCGATGTTCTCGATGGGCGCCAGGGCACCGGCGGGGAGCGGTGAGCGGAAGAACAGGTTGAGGGGCGCCGTGAAGATGTGCCTCAGTTTGGAGTAGCCGACAGAGGCCAGGAAGGCGAAAGCGACCAGCATGTGGCTCCACCAGCCCACGGCGTGCACGGCCAGCAGCGTGCTTCTGTCGAGGCCCCCGAGCAGGCCGGAGAGCGCCCAGCCCAGGGGCGACCAGGCCGCGAAAGCGGGGGCTGTCGCCGCCAGGCGCACGCCCTCGACGAAGAACCCGCCGACGAGGACGACCAGGAGGAGGGCCAGGATGACGGCGTCCTCGGGGCGGTTCTGGACCCCGGCCGGCTTCGCCATGTAGCGACGGTAGGCGAACATCAAGACCGCCACGATGGCGGCCAGCCCCGCCAGGTCCAGCACCAGCGAGTACCAGAGGTAGAACGTGCCGTGTAGGAAGCGGATGCCGGCCAGGGGTGCCAGCAGGTCCTCCTGCAGGAAGATCAACGCCGTGCCGATGGTGAGCAGGATGAAGCCCCAGAAGAGGAGGAAATGGGCGCTCCCCGGCAGCGGCGCCCGCAGAACGTCGCGCTGGCTGAAGACGCGGCCCGCCGCCGAGAGCAGCCGGGCCCCGGCGTTATCGCGCCGGTCGTCCGGCAGCCCGAGCCGCCACAGGAGATAGCGGCGATACAGTCCGTAGCCGAGGACGCCCAGCATCACCAGGAACAAGGCGTAGATCAGGTAACGGGCGTACTCGACGTTCCAGTAAATCTGGCGCGTCACCTCTTCCGGCATAGCCTATTCTCCACCCCCGTGCGCCGGGATGATCGCTCAGTACGCCAATGGCAAGTCAAGAAGGCGCACCGTTCACCTTTCAGAACGGTTGGCTTGCGTCGGCGGAGGCGGGAACCGGGCCCGCCTACCCTTCCGGGCGCTTGG